>JAJYXX010000370.1 GCA_021801545.1 Chloroflexota bacterium
GGTGATCCGGCCCGGCTGGCCGGCCCGGTGGCGCTCGCCCGGGCGGCGATCGCCGACGGGCGCCCGCTGCTCGGTGTCTGTCTCGGCCACCAGATCGTGGCCCGGGCCGCCGGCGCCGAAACGCGCCGCCTCCGGTTCGGCCACCACGGGGCGAATCACCCGGTTCGCGACCTCGATCTGGACCTCGTCCAGGTGACTGCCCAGAACCATGAGGTGACGGTTGCCGGCGAGTCGCTGCCGCCGGGCAGTGGATTTGTCGTCAGCCAGGTGAACCTCAACGACGGCACGGTCGAAGGTCTCCGCCACCGCGAGCTGCCGATCGAGACGGTCCAGTACCACCCGGAGGGCGCACCCGGTCCGCTCGACGCGCTGGCGGTCTTCGATCGGTTCGTGGCCAACGCCCGGGGCGGAGCCAGTGGCCAGGAGGTGGGCCGGTGATCCGGTCACCCAGGCCGGTCGAACAGCCCGACGCCATGCCGACCGAACGGCCTCGCGCCACGCCGACCGAACGGCCTCGCGCGGATCGCCCGAGGCCGGCCTCGGTGCTCATCCTCGGCTCCGGGCCCGTCGTCATCGGCCAGGCAGCTGAGTTCGACTACGCTGGGACCCAGGCCTGCCGTGCCCTGCGCGCCGAGGGCGTCCGGACGATCCTGGTCAACTCGAACCCGGCGACGATCATGACCGACCCGACCGTGGCGGACGCCGTCTACCTCGAGCCGCTCACCGTCGAGGCGGTCGAGGCGGTCATCGCCCGCGAGCGGCCCGATGGGCTCCTGGCCGGGCTTGGTGGCCAGACGGCGCTCAACCTGGCGGTCGCGCTCTCCCGGGCCGGTGTCCTGGAGCGTCACGGCGTCCGGCTGCTCGGGACACCACTCAGCGCGATCGAGATGGCCGAGGATCGCGAGCTGTTCCGCGACCTCCTCGATCGGATCGGTCGACCATACGCCCCGTCGGCGATCGTCGAGGGCGCAACCGACGGGCAGCGCGCCGCGTCCGCCGACGCGGCCCTGGCCACGATCGGCCTGCCGGCGATCATCCGTCCGGCCTTCACGCTCGGCGGGACCGGCGGCGGGATCGTGGAGACCGAGACCGCCTACCGCGAGCGGATCCGGGCCGGCCTCCGGGCGAGCCCGATCGGCCAGGTGATGGTCGAGCGTTGCCTCGTCGGCTGGCAGGAGATCGAGTACGAGGTGATGCGTGACGCCGACGACACGTGCATCGCCGTCTGCTCGATGGAGAACGTCGATCCGCTCGGCGTCCACACCGGCGACTCGATCGTCGTCGCCCCGGTTCTGACCCTGCCGGACGCCGTTCACCAGCGCCTGCGAAGCGCCGCCCTGGCGATCATCCGGGCGCTCGGGGTCGAGGGCGGTTGCAACGTCCAGTTTGCCCTCAGCCCCGACTCGAGCGAGTACGCGGTGATCGAGGTGAACCCGCGCGTCAGCCGCTCCTCCGCGCTGGCCAGCAAGGCGACCGGTTATCCGATCGCCCGGGTCGCGGCCCAGATCGCGGTTGGCCGCCGGCTGGCCGAGATCCCGAACGTCGTGACCGGCACGACGGTCGCCGCCTTCGAGCCTGCCCTCGACTACGTCGTCGTCAAGCTGCCGCGCTTCCCGTTCGACAAGTTCCCGACCGCCGATCGGACGCTCGGCAGCCAGATGAAGGCGACCGGCGAGGTGATGGCGATCGACCGGACGTTCGGGGCCGCGCTGAACAAGGCCCTCCGCGGGCTCGAGCAGGCCGGTGCCGGGCCGCTGGCCGAGGACCCGACCTGGGCGCCGACGCTCGACTACCTCGCCGCCGTGTACGGTCTCGGACCGGACGGCCGGGAGCGCCCCGAGGACGAGCCGATCCGTTGGATCGGCCCCGACGGTGCGCTGTGCGAGTCGGCCCGCCATGCCGAGCGGGCGGCGGCCCCGACCCTCCTGCGCCGGTTCCTTGCCCCTTCCGACAGCCGGCTGTGGCGGATCCTCGCCCTCCTCCGGCGGCGGGTGCCGGGCCCGACGATCGGCGAGGCGACCGGGATCAGCTCCTGGTTCATCGCCGAGTTCGAGCGCGCGGTCGGGCTGGAGCAGGCGATTCGCGAGGTCGGCCGCCAGCTCGTCGACCCGGATGACACGGCTGCCATGCGCCTCTTGGCGACGGCGAAGCGGGCCGGCTTCGGTGACCGCGAGCTGGCCGGCCTGGCCGGTGCGACGGCCGACGAGGTCCGCACCGCCCGGCTCGCGGTCGGTCTCGCACCGGGTTACGCGATGGTCGACACGTGCGCCGCCGAGTTCGCCGCGGTCACTCCGTACTTCTACTCGACGTACGCTGCCGCCGGCTCGAAGCCGGAGGCGCCGCCGGTCGCGCGGGCGGCCGCCCTCGTCATCGGTTCCGGTCCCGTCCGGATCGGGCAGGGGATCGAGTTCGACTACTGCGCCGTGCAGGCGGCCGACACGCTCCGGCGGCTCGACTGGCGGGCGGTCATGATCAACTCGAACCCGGAGACGGTCTCGACCGACTTCGACGCCTCGTCGCGGCTCTACTTCGAGCCGCTCGACCCGGAGTCGGTCCGGAGCGTCATCGAAGCGGAGACGCCGCCCGGCGAGCCGCCCCTGCCGGCCTTCGTCCAGTTCGGCGGCCAGACGCCGCTCAACCTCGCCGCCCCGCTCGCCGCGGCCGGCGTGCCGCTGCTGGGCGCCGACCTCGAGGCGATCGACCAGGCCGAGGAGCGGACACGGTTCGCGGCCCTCCTCGACCGCCTCGGCATCCCCCAGCCGGAGGGCGGGATGGCGCACTCGGTCGAGGAGGCGCTGACCCTCGCCGAGCGGATCGGCTACCCGGTGATCGTCCGCCCCTCGTTCGTCATCGGCGGGCTGGCGATCGATTTCGCCTACTCGCCTGACGACCTCGTCCGCCAGCTCGCGGCCGCCACCGTCGTCGACCCCGACCGCCCGGTCCGGGTCGACCGCTACCTCGAAGGCGTCGAGGTCGACGTCGACGTCGTCTCCGACGGCGAGACGGTCCTCATCCCCGGGCTGCTCGAGCACATCGAGCGAGCGGGGGTCCACTCGGGCGACTCGGTCGGTGTCTTCCCGCCCCAGGCGGTCAGCGCCGCCGACCAGGAGCTGATCGTGGCGGCGATGGAGCGAGTCGTGCGGGCACTCGGGGCGCGCGGTCTCGTGAACGCCCAGTTCATCGTCCGCGACGACGGGGTCTATCTCATCGAGGTGAACCCGCGCGCCTCGCGAACCGTCCCCTTCCTGTCGAAGGTGACCGGGGTGCCGATGGTCGAGCTCGCGGTCCGGATCGCGCTTGGTGCCTCGCTCAGGGAGCTTGGCTGGCCGGGCGGGCTCCTGCCGCCGCCGGCCCACGTGGCCGTGAAGGCGCCGGCCTTCTCGACGGCCAAGCTGCGCGGGGTGGACCCCTCGGTCGGGCCGGGGATGCAGTCGACCGGCGAGGTGATCGGCTTGCACACCGACTCGCGGGTCGCGCTCGCCAAGGCGCTCCTCGGTGCGTCGCTCGTTCCACCGCGCCCGGTGCCGGGCGGCCCGCCGCCACTCGCGCTGCTCTCGATCGCCGACCGCGACAAGGCGCTGCTGCCACGCCTCGGGGCGGCCCTGCGCCGGGCGGGCTATCGGCTCGCGGCGACGGCCGGGACCGCGGCAGCACTGGCGGCGGTGGGGCACGCCTCGCGGCTCGTCGCCAAGCTCGGCGAGGTCGAGGATGCGCCCAGCGAGCCGATCCTCGAGCTGATCGGCTCGGGCGAGGTCCGCCTCGTCGTGAACACGCCAACGCCCCGCTCGGGTGCGGTGCGCGACGCGGCCGAGATCCGGCACGCGGCGACCGCGGAGGGGATCCTCTGCCTGACCGCGATCGAGACCGCCGTCGCGGCCGCGGAGGCGCTCGATCCGGCCGTGGTCGCCGGCCTGGCGGAGGTCCGGTCGTTGCGCGAGTGGGTGCCGGCCGGGGCAGGGGGCCGGGTACTCGTTGAGGCGCCAACCTAGGCGTTCGCGCGAGGGCAGATTGCTGCAGACGCCTGTGCGTCGACCGCGGCCCCATATCGTGGCGGT
>JAJYXX010000364.1 GCA_021801545.1 Chloroflexota bacterium
CCGGCGATGAGCGACGAGACGGTGATCGTCCGGGGCACCGGCACGATCTTCCTCGGCGGCCCGCCGCTCGTGAAGGCCGCGACCGGCGAGGACGTCACGGCCGAGGAGCTCGGCGGGGCGGACGTCCACGCCCGCCAGAGCGGCGTCGCCGACCACGAGGCGCTCGACGACGAGCACGGGCTGGCGCTCGGGCGCTCGATCGTCGCGAACCTCAACCGCACCCCGCCGCCACCGCCGCCCTGGGAACGCCGGCCACCCGAGCCGCCGGCGGTCGCGCCCGAGGGCGACCCCGGCGCCGGCACGGCCCACCTGTACGCCGCGATCCCGACCGACCTCCGCCGACCGCTCGACGTCCGCGAGGTGATCGCCCGCCTCGTCGACGGCAGCCGGTTCCACGAGTTCAAGCCGCTCTACGGCGAGACGCTCGTCACCGGGTTCGCCCACCTCGAGGGCTACCCGGTCGGGATCGTCGCCAACGACGGCGTCCTCTTCAGCCAATCGGCCCTCAAGGGCGCCCACTTCATCGAGCTCTGCGCCCAGCGCAAGATCCCCCTCGTTTTCCTCCAGAACATCACCGGCTTCATGGTCGGGCGCGAGTACGAAGCGGGCGGGATCGCCAAGGACGGGGCGAAGATGGTGACCGCGGTCGCCTGCGCCGAGGTCCCGAAGTTCACCGTCATCATCGGCGGCAGCTTCGGGGCCGGGAACTACGCGATGGCCGGGCGAGCCTACGGGCCCCGCTTCCTCTGGTCCTGGCCGAACAGCCGGATCTCCGTCATGGGCGGGCTCCAGGCCGCCCGCGTCCTTTCGACCGTCCGGGCCGTCTCGCTGCCGGGCGGCGCCTGGCGCTCGGAGGAGGAGCGCGACGCGTTCGAGGCGCCGATCCTGGACGGCTACGAGCGCGAGGGCAACCCCTACTACGCCACGGCCCGCCTCTGGGACGATGGGATCATCGACCCGCTCGACACCCGTCGGGTCCTCGCGATGGGGATCAGCGCGGCGCTCCACGCGCCGATCCCGGAGACCCGCTTCGGCGTCTTCCGGATGTGAGCCGCGACCGAGTCGCGCCCCCACGCCGGGCTACGGGAGCACCGGACCGAGCACCCGGAGCCCTTCGCGCTCGGCGGCCTCCGCGAGCCGCTCGTCGAGCGTCAACACCTCGAGTGAAGCAGGATCACCTTCGGCGACCACCAGCGCCGCAGCCAGCTGGAGGGCATCGGCAGCCTGAGCCGGTGCACCCGCAGGAGCCGGATCGCCGTCTGGCGGACGTGGCCGGCCGGTTGGATTTCGTGCCACGCCCGAGCGAGTTCGGCCAACCGGCCGAGGGCCTGGTTCATCGACGCGCGGTCGAGCGCCCCCTCGCGCTCGAGCCGGGCGAGCGCCGAAACGCATTCGACCTCCGTCGCCCACCAGACGATGAGGTCCGGGTCGCCCTCGACAGCCGCGAGCACGGCATTGCTCACCGGCTCGCTGACGAGCAACGGGACGATCGCCGAGCTGTCCCAGAACCTCACCGGCCGGACCGGCGCTCGTCGATCAGGGCGGCCACCGCGCTCTGCCCCGGAGGGACCGGGGGGCCGGGGACGCGCAGCCGGTCGAGCGATATCGGAGCAGATCCGGTCCGGACGAGACCAGCCCGTTCGAGCCGGAGCAGGCGACCGGTTGGATCGGCGATCGACGTGACCGGCTCGAGCCTGGCGACGGGCAGCCCCCGGTCCGTGATCACGATCGTCTCGCCAGCGCGAACCCGATCGATCAGCGTGCTCAGGCGGTTCTTGGCCTCGGTGATCGAAGCGGCTTTCATTGAAGCTATTCTAGCTAGATGTATCGATACGATCAAGCAGACGCTCTGCTCCGGCAAGCAGAGGCCCTGCTCCGGTCGCAGGATCCCCACTCGGCTCAACCGCACGGGTACACTCGACGGCCATGACCGAACCGATCGCCAGCGGCCGCGTCCTCCAGGTCAACGTCTCACCCGGCGGCGTGCCGAAGCTGCCGGTCGCGGGTCCCGTCCGCGTCACGCGGCTCGGGCTCGAGGGCGACACCCACCACGAGCCGACCGTCCACGGCGGGCCGCACCGGGCGGTCGCCCTGTTCGCGATCGAGGCGATCCGCCGCGTCGCCGCCGAAGGCCACCCGATCGCGCCCGGGACCGCCGGCGAGAACCTGACGACCGAGGGGATCGAACTCGCGCGCCTGCCCGTCGGCACCCGGCTCGCCATCGGCGACGAGCTCGTCCTCGAGCTCTCGGCCCCCGACAACCCGTGCCGCACGATCAGCGGCAGCTTCAGCGATGGCCGGTTTGCCCGGATCTCGATCCTCACCCACCCGACCGACAGCCGGATGTACACGCGCGTCCTCCGCGAGGGCGCCGTCCGGGCGGGCGACCCGATCACGGTCCTGCCGCCTGCTCCCGACTCGCGCGCGACCGAGCTGGCGCTCCTCGCCCGGGTCGACGTCGCCCGGCACGCCTCGAGCGTCGCGATCTGGCAGGCCGCGGCGGCGGCCGGGCTCGACGTCCGGGTCGTCGACGACGGCGAGATCGCGCTCGTCGCATCGCCCGCGCTGCCCGGCCGCTGGCTGAACCGGACGGTCGGCCTCGCCCTGCTGCCGAACCTCGTCGAGCGTGCGCTCGACCACTTCCGCTCCACCGGCACGACCGGCTGGCTCGATCTCGACCCCGCCGACCCCGCGACCCCGGGTACCGAACCGGACGAATGGATGACCCTCCACGCGATCGAGCCCGAGCGGGTCGCCGCCGGGCCCGCGATCCCCGGGCTCGTCGTGCGCCCGATCGAGCCTGCGGAGGCAACGGACTGGGCCCGGACGCTGACGGGGGACGGCACGGTCGAGCCGGACGAGGCAGGGGCCTGGATCGGGCTCGCCCCCCACCTGGCCCGGACGCCGCACCACTCGCTCTGGCTCGCCGAGCTCGACGGCGTCCCCGTGGCGACCGGCAGCCTGCATGTCCGCCGCAACGTCGGCTGGCTGCGCGCCGCGAGCGTCATTCCAGCGGCCCGGGGGCGCGGCATCCAGCGGGCACTGATCGCCGCCCGTGTCCGGGCTGCGGCGGAGGCCGGCTGCCAGCTCGTGGCCGCCGAAGCGAGTCCGGGCAGCGTTTCGGAGCGGAACCTGCGGGCGATGGGCCTGGCGCCGATCGCCACCCACGGCCTCTACCGGGTGGGGCCGGACCGGCGCTGACGCGACACCGTGACGAGGCGGTCCCGCAACCCGGGACCGGGCGGTCTACGATGGGCCGGTGACCGACCGACTGCTCGTCGAACGGACCGGCCCGGACGGGGTCGTGGCGCGGGTGACGCTGGCGCGACCCGACGTCCACAACGCCTTCGACGCGTCGCTGATCGCAGACCTGCGGGCCGCCTTCGCCGCCTTCGCCCGCGAACCGGCGACGCAGCTGCGGGCCGTCGTCCTGGCCGGCGCCGGCCCCTCGTTCTGTGCCGGCGCCGACATCACCTGGATGTGGGCGTCACTCTCGCTCGACCGCGAGGCGAACGAACGCGACGCGATCGCGATGGCCGAGATGTTCGAGGCGATCGACACCTGCCCGGCGCCCGTCGTGGCCCGGGTCCACGGCGCGGCGCTCGGCGGCGGCATGGGCTTGTGCGCGGTCGCGGACCTCGTGATCGCCGAGAACGGGACGCGGTTCGGCTTCACCGAGACGCGCCTCGGGGTGATCCCGGCTGTGATCGCGCCGTTCGTCATCGCCAAGATCAGCGAGTCGCACGCCCGCGCGCTCTTCCCGACCGCGCGCCGGTTCGACGCCATCCGCGCCCAGCGGATCGGGCTCGTCCACGAAATCGTGGAGGGTACGGCTGCCCTCGACGCGGCGGTCGAGGGCGCGCTCGCCGACCTGCTCGCCGCCGGTCCGACCGCCGCCCGGGCCGCCAAGTCGATCGTCCGCGAGGTGCGCGGGCTTCCCCACGGCGCGGCAAAGTGGCACACGGCCCGGGTGATCGCCACCCAGCGCCGGAGCGAAGAAGCCCAGGAGGGCTTCCAGGCCTTCCTCGACAAGCGCCGCCCGGCCTGGGT
>JAJYXX010000291.1 GCA_021801545.1 Chloroflexota bacterium
CTCCGGGTGGCGGGCCTCGCCCCGATCGTCGTCCTCGCCCCGGGTGCCGGCAGTCCGTTCCGGATGACGGGGCTTGCCGTGGCGGCCGACGGGAGCCTCGTCCTGAGCGGCACCCTCGACCTGAAGGTGCTCGGGCTCGGCGGCTGAGATTGGCGCCGAGGTCGGCGGATGCGGTACCATCCGTCGCGGCATCGTCCGGTCACCTGCTGACCGGCGGATCCGCGGGCCGGTAGCTCAACGGTAGAGCAGCTGACTCTTAATCAGCTGGTTGAAGGTTCGAATCCTTCCCGGCTCACCACCCCCTGTGTTATCTGCGTGGGAATCCGCGGGAGCGTCTCACGCTCGGGTCGAGCACGGCCCGACCTCGGAGATTCCGGCCGATGTCGCTCGGCGAGGGAGCGTAGGCGACTCTTGACGTCAGCCCGACGAGGTAGCCCGAAGGCGGGCGTCGAGGGTTGCGTTCGCCTGTCGGTCGCGGAGCCGGCGGGCGTGCCTCTTGCCGGCTCGGATCCGGGCACTGGTCTCGACTGCGTAGCAGGTCGGACAGCCGCTGCGCGAGAAGGTCCGGGAGTAGACCGCGGCTTGCCACTCGTGCCCGGCCGCGCAACGCCAGGTCGCCCCACGGCCTGATGCGCGGGTAACCTGATCGGGCCGCAGCTCGTTCTTGGTCGGGTGCCACTCGGAGGCCAGCCACGGGTAGTAGGCGGCCAGCGACTCGGACGGATGGACCCGGTTGCCCATGTGGTACGGGCAGAACGACGGCTTCGCGGTCCGGTCGGCGGCCCGGGTCTCCCAGACGTGATCGGGGTTGAGCAGGCAGCGCCAGGCGATCCGCTCCCGGCCGCCGGCGGCCACGGTCTGCGGGTCGAGATCACCGTTGAGGTCATAGGCCCACTCGGTCACCAGGTCCGGGAAATCGGCCACGACCTTGCCCTGGACCGAGCCCGCCCGCCGGTCAAGTGGTCGTCTCGGGCGGCCGTGGGGCGGGGCCGGGATGCCGTACTGCTTGCGCAGGTCGTTCTCGACCGCGTAGATCGCGGCCAGGCGCTCACCCAGCCAGCGCAGGTGGTCGTCCTCAGCACGCCTCCGGGTGCGCCGCTCGGACTCGCGGACGAGGCGCGGCAGGGACGCCTCATCGCGGTCATGCCAGGTCCGCCACCAGCTCATCTGGCGCGGCCGCCCGCCCACGAGCTCGGCCGGCCGATCGTTCATCCCAGGCAGGTGCGAGCGCTGACCGGTCATCGCGAAACGAGCCCGGATCAGCCCGGCATAGCGGGCCTCATGGGCCTCGCCGCGGCCGCGCAGGGTGATCAGCGCCAGGACGAGGTTGAGCCGCCGCACGTTCTGCCAGCGACCCGCCCGCCGTCGCAGCGGGGCCAGCCACTCGCCGATCTTGCCCTCGGCGCTTCCAGTCGAGCGTGGCAGGCGGTCGTGGACGCGGGCGATCCGCCACTGGCGCTCGATCAGGAGCTCGTTGGTCGCGATCCAGGATCGGAGGGCGAGCCGGTCGGGTGGCACGTGCTCCTCGATGAGGGCCTTGAGGCGCGCCCAGCTGACGGGGTCACGCTGTGCCTCGCCGATGGCGGCGAAGAGCGGATGCTCGCCGAAGCGCCGTGTCGTCTGGCGGGTCGGCGCCCAGGGGATCGGGCGTGACGCGATGATCGGCTCGGGGAGCTCGATCCGCTCGGGGATCCCATCGGCGCGCGCACGCTCGCGCATGAGCTCGGCGAGGTGATGGCGCGAGTGGTACAGGATCGCGCCCGGCCACGTCTCCCGGACGGCCCGCCCGATCGCCGGGTCGAGATCGGTGACCACCCACTCCGGGGCACCGGCGAGGCTCCCAAAGAAGGCCTTCGCGCTCTCAACGTCCTTGCCGCCGTGGGCCCGGATCAGACAGGGCCTCGCCCTGGCTTCGGTCGCGTCGAGCGCGAACATGATGGTGCCGGCCTTCAAGGTTGCCGACCCGCGTTGCGACCGCGCCATCGACGGCCCCATTGGCGGCGGCGGCGGCGCGGTAGCCGCGGGTCATGAGCGACGTCGAGTCGATGACGATCACCTGCGGCCAGGTCCGCGGATGGAGCGCCTCGATGACCGCCGGCGCGAACGCGTCGAGGTAGTTCGCCGCCAGGTTGGCCTCGCGGCTCGACTCGCCGGCACGGGTCCGGAAGATCGAGCGGCGGAGTTGCGAGCTCGCATCGCGCAGGCTCATGCCCTCGCCCAGGCGCAGGAAGAGGCGGGCGATCTCGGCGTGGCCGAACACGAAGTCGCGCCCGGTCTTGACTCCCTCGTGACGCTCGTACACGTGCTCGCAGCGCGGGCACGCGGTGCCTGAGTCGGGGTGCTGCTCGGTCGGCTGACGGACCGGGACGGGCAGCGAGAACGCATGGCCCCGCGAGCCGGGCTCGGTCACGCAGCGGTAGCGGGGCCGGCGGTGGGCTGGGCTCCAGGCGCTGTGGACGTAGCCGTCCAAGCGAACCCGGCTGTGCGGGTGCTGTGGGCAGGCCGGGCGAAACGGCGCGCGAACTTGCTGCTCAACCACGATGGCGTCATCGTCGGCAACCCGAATGACAGCTCGTGTGGCACGTCAGTTCCCACGCAGATAACACAGGGGTGCTCACCACCCTCGCGCCGCGGGTTCCCGGGTTCCAGGGTTCCCGGGCCCCCAAGGCCTCATGCCTCCAGGTTGTCGGGCCGCTCGCGTGCGGCTCAGGCCGGGACGAGCCGGTCGAGGGTATCGGGCAGGGCGGCCAGGTCGGTGAGCTCGGCCGCCCGCGGCAGGTCGCTCACTTCGTCCAGCCGGTTGATCCAGACGCACGGCAGGCCGAGCCTGGCACACGGCTCCACGTCATGGAAGAGCGACGCCGCCACGTGGACGTGTCGTCGTTTGTCGGCCCCGGATTCGCGGAAGAACGTTTCCCAGTGGCCAACGGCCGGCTTGTACGAGCCGATCTCGGAGGCCACGACGCGCAGGTCCACCGGTACGCCGATCGCCGCGATCGAGGCGTCGAGCAGGTCCGGGTCGGTGTTCGAGAGGATCGCCAGGCGCCAGCCGCGAGTGCGCAGTTCCGTGAGCGCGCCGGGTACCTCCGGGAAAACAGGCCAGGAAGGGAGCGACGCCCCGAGCGCGCCCTCCTCGCCGGCCGGGACGACGAGACCTTCGGCCTCGGCCAGCGCGGCGAGTGTCTCCGCCATCACCTGGCGGTAGGGGATGCCGCGGCCGGCCTGGACGGCGGGCTCGATCGAGTGGTAGCGCTCGAGCAGCGCCGCCGGATCCTCGTCCGGCCAGAGCCGGGCAAGGGTCGCCCGGATGCCGCTCATCCAGTCCACCAGGGTGCCGTAGCAGTCGAAGGTCGCCCATCGCTCGTTCATGGGCCAAGCATAACGGAGCCGAGCGTCAGGGGAGTCGGCCGCGCGATGTCGTGCAGTGGTCGGTCGGCGGCGTCGCCGTCGGTGGCCCGCTAGCCGCCCGGCGGGCGATAGTCCGGGTGCAGTTTCGCCGCCCGGTCGATCTCGTCGGCGGTGAGCAGAACGGTCGTCGTGACATTGCCGATGCCGGAGGCACCGACGGTCATGCTGAGCGCCGCGGCGGCCGCGTTGTCGGGCAGCTCTGCGATCAGGAAGAAGTCCTCTCCGCCGAAGGCCCAGTACTGGGACTCGACCTTCCCGCCGACGCTGGTGACAAGCCGCTCGACGGCCGCGAGGCGGCTCGTCCCGCCCTCCCGGAGGATGCCGGCGACGCCGGACTGCGTGTACGACGCTCGGAACAGGTACCTGGGCACGAGGCACCTCCTTGCCGGCCGGGCAGGCGCTCCGGTGCGTCCGGGCGCCGGTTTCCCGGTGAGGTGTGTTGTACTCCTCGCAACGGCGGCCGTCCAGGGGTCGTTGGTCGACCCAGGCCCGGGCGACCGGCGCTGCAGCAGTCAGCCCGCGCGGGTGTGGCAGCCCCCGCCTCGCCGACCGCGCACCCGAGTCGCAACCGAGCCGCCGGCGAGCGCAACCGGCCCGCACCCGAACGTTTACCGGTGCGTTGCTGATCCGCGGGTCGAC
>JAJYXX010000272.1 GCA_021801545.1 Chloroflexota bacterium
CGTCGGGTCGTCTGGTTTCGACGGCGGCCTGCCGGCGGCGAGGGGCGGCCCGACCGGCGCGATCGGGGCGAAGGACCTCGTGCCGGGTGCAACGATGATCAACCTGCCCGGCTGCCCGATGAACGTCCAGAATCTGACGGCCACGATCGTCCACTACCTCGTCTTCGGCGAGTGGCCGGCAGTCGACTCCTACGGGCGCCCGTTATTCGCCTACGGGCAGCTCATCCACGACCAGTGCGAGCGCCGGGCCCACTTTGAGCAGGGCGAGTACGTCGTCGCCTGGGGCGACGAGGGACACCGCAAGGGCTGGTGCCTCTACAAGATGGGCTGCAAGGGCCCCGAGACGTTCGCGAACTGCCCGACCGCCCGGTTCAACGACCGCACGAGCTGGCCGGTCAAGGCCGGACACGGCTGCATCGGCTGTACGATGCCCGCCTTCTGGGACCAGATGAACCCATTCTACCGTCGCCTGCCGACGCCGCCTCCATTCGCATCCGAGGTGACCGCGGACCAGGTCGGCCTCGCGTTCGTCGGCACCGTCGCGGCACTGGCCGCCACTCATGGCGTTGCGAGCTACGCCCGCAAGAGGCGGATGGACGCCGAGGCACGCGCAGCGGCCGCCGCCTCCGCAGGACCGTCGGCAGCCCCACCTCCACCCGAGCCGTTGCCACTCGAGCCGCCGCCATCCACGGACGTGACGAGCGGGAGGGCCGACTGACATGACCCGCATCGCGATCGACCCGATCACCCGGATCGAGGGTCACCTGCGCATCGAGGTCGAGGTCGAGAACGGCGTCGTCCGCGACGCGTGGAGCTCCGGGACGATGTTCCGCGGGCTCGAGCTGATCCTTCGCGGCCGCGACCCGCGTGACGCATGGCTCTTCGCGCAGCGCGTCTGCGGGGTCTGCACGACCGTTCATGCCCTCGCCTCGGTCCGCGCGGTCGAGAACGCCCTCGGGCTCCGGATCCCCAGGAACGCCCGGCTGATCCGAAACCTGATCGCCGGAACCCAGTACGTCCAGGACCACGTCATCCACTTCTACCACTTGCACGCCCTCGACTGGGTCGACATCGTCTCGGCCCTCTCGGCCGACCCGGCGAAGACGGCGACCCTCGCCCAGTCGATCAGTGACTGGCCGCTCTCGAGCGCCAGCTACTTCGAGGGCGTCAAGGACAAGCTGAACGCGTTCGTCTCGTCCGGTCAGCTCGGCCCGTTCGCGAACGGCTACTGGGGCCATCCGGCATACAAGCTGTCGCCCGAGGCGAACCTCATGGCGGTCGCCCACTACCTCGAGGCCCTCGACTGGCAGCGCCAGGTCATCCGGATCCACTCGCTCCTCGGGGCGAAGAACCCCCATCCGCAGACGTACGTCGTGGGCGGGATGGCGCTCGCTCTCGACCCGAACTCGCCGACGGCGCTCAATGCCCGCGGACTCTCGGAGATCGCAGAGCTGATCGCCCAGGCAAAGCGGTTCGTCGACCAGGTCTACATCCCGGACGTTCTCGCGGTCGCGGGCTTCTACAAGGACTGGGCCGGGATCGGGCAGGGGATCGGCAACTACATGTCGTACGGCGACTTCCCGGAGGACGACTCGGGGCAGCCGTCGGCGTTCTACCTGCCGCACGGCCGGATCATGGGCCGCGACATCACGAAGCTCGAGCCGGTTGACCAGCTCGACGTCGGCGAGACCGTCGCTCACTCCTGGTACAACTACAGCGACGGCGACGACAAGCTCAAGCACCCGTGGGACGGCGAGACGAACCCGAAGTACACGGGGCCGAAGCCGCCATTCGAGCACATCGAAACCGACAAGTACAGCTGGCTGAAGGCGCCGCGCTACAGGGACGAGCCGATGGAGGTCGGACCGCTTTCCCGCATGCTCGTCGCCTACGTGGCCGGTAATACCGAAGTGAAGGCGGGCGTGGACGGCCTCTTCGGGGCGCTCGGCGTCGGTCCTGAGGCGCTGTTCAGCACGCTCGGCCGGATCGGCGCCCGGGCGATCGAGACCCAGGTCATCGCCAGCCGGCTCGGTAAGTGGCTGGCCGACCTCGAGGCGAACCTCGCCACCGGCGACCTGGCGATTGCCGACGTCACGAGATGGGACCCGAGGAGCTGGCCGGCCGAGGCTCAGGGCTGGGGTCTCGAAGAGGCCCCGCGCGGAGCACTCGGTCACTGGGTGAAGATCAAGGACCAGAAGATCGCCAACTACCAGCTCGTCGTCCCGAGCACGTGGAACGGCTCGCCGCGCGACGCGAATGGGCGCCGGGGAGCGTGGGAGGAGGCGCTCATCGGCACGCCGGTCGCCGACCCAATGAAGCCGGTCGAGATTCTCCGGACCGTCCATTCGTTCGATCCCTGCCTGGCCTGCGCGGTCCATGTCTACGACCCGGCCGGAGGCGGCGGGGTCGAGATCCGGATCGTCTGAGGAGGTGTCCGATGACCGTGGACGGCGAACCCCTCACCCCCCCCGACGGCACCGGGGTCCTCCCGGCGCCGGCTCCGCCCGCCGAGCATCACCTCGTCATCGACAGCTTCGTCCCGGCCGCCTCGCAGCGGGTTCGGATCTACGTCTGGGAGATCCCGGTCCGGGTGACCCACTGGGTGATCGTCGCCGCGGTCATCGTCCTCTCGGTGACCGGCGGCTACATCGCGGATCCGTTCCTCATTCCGCCCGGCGGCTCGGTGATGATGGGAGTCCGCTTCATCCACATAATCGCCGCCTTCGTCTTCCTGGCCGCCGGACTGTTCCGGACATACTGGTTCTTCGCGGGCAACCGGTTCGCCCACTGGCGGGCGTTCGTCCCGACGAACCGCCAGCAGGCCGGCGAGGCCCTCCGGCAGTTCGGCTGGTACCTGTTCCTCCGGAAAGACGCTCCGAAGGTCCTCGGCCACAACCAGCTCGCGGCCGGGAGTTACCTCGTCGTGTTCTTCCTCTTCCTCATCCAGACGGTCACCGGCTTCGCCCTCGTCGGGATGCACGGGATCCAGCCGTGGGCGACGCTGTTCGGCTGGGTGCCCGGGGTGATGTTCGGGGTCCAGGGCGTACGGCTCATCCACCACCTCCTGATGTGGGCGATCCTCGGGTTCCTGGTCCACCACGTCTACTCGGCGGTCCTCATCGATCACTGGGAGCGGAACGGCCTGATGTCGAGCATCTTCACGGGCTACAAGTTCGCGACCCGGCAGGAGGTCATCGAGGCGCGCGACGGCGGGATCGACGTCGAAGAGGTCATCGAGTGAGACGACCCGGCGGTCCTCCCCTCGTCCTCGGGCTCGGCAACATCCTCCTCGGGGACGAGGGGGTTGGCGTGCGGGTCGTCGAAGCCCTGGCGGAGCGTCGCTCGTTGCTGCCGGAGGGGACCCGGCTCGTCGACGGTGGGACGCTCGGGCTCGACCTCCTGCCGCTCATCGTCGACACCCGGATGCTCGTCCTCGTCGACGCGGTCGACGTCGGACGGGAACCAGGCGCGGTCGTCGTGCTCGAAGGGCAGGCCCTCGACCAGGCACTCGGAGCGCATCTCTCGCCGCACCAGGTCGGGGTCAGCGACCTCTTCGCCGCGGCCCGGCTCCTGGGTGGGCTCCCGGACCCGATCGTCCTCATCGGCATCCAGCCCGCCGAGATCGCGGTTGGCCTTGAGCTGACCGATGTCGTCGAGGCGGCCGTCCCGGCCGCGGTGCACGCGGTCGTCATGGAGCTCCGGCGGCTTGCGGCGGCCGTGCCCGGGACTGGTCCCATCCTCGATCGGTCCGTTGCGACCGCAGCGATGGGCTGATCGGCACGTCGGCTCGGGCCTGTGACGTGTCGGAATCAGAAGCGTCGAGGTAGACGTTTATCGAGGAAGGGATCGGAAGGGGCGATGCACGAAGTGGGACTCGCGAACGCGGTCGCCGATGCGCTCCGGCGGGAGGGCGTCGAACAGGCCGCCGGAGCGCATGTGCGGATCCTCGTCAGCGGCGGCCACGCCGAGGCCGATGACTTCGACGGTGCCTTCCGGATGCATCTCGCCACCGCGGCTCCCG
>JAJYXX010000133.1:0-477 GCA_021801545.1 Chloroflexota bacterium
TCACACGGGCACCCTCGGTCGGGGCGTGGCGCAGCTTGGTAGCGCGCATCGTTCGGGACGATGAGGTCGGAGGTTCAAATCCTCTCGCCCCGACCAGATCCTCCAGTTGCCGCGATTCGTGCTCGGAATCGGCGCGCGGAGCCCCATCGACGCGACCCCATGTCGCACCGACGTACCCTAATGTCCCGACGCGGGCGCCCGCCCGCGACGCGGCAGAGTGGTACCGACCTCGCGCTTGACTCGCCCTCCTTACGGCCGGATCGTGGCCGCCAGCGCCTCCCGTCAGGTGCCGAATGCCACCGCGAACGCCGCGCCGAGTTGCGTGGTGTCCGGCGCCGGCAGATCCGCCCGGCGGATCTCCGGGGCAGGCGCTCGACGATGGCCCGTGCCTCGATCGCCCTGACGATCGTCGGTTCGGCATCCGGCCCGCCGAACCCGAGCACGACCGCTACGACCGCGAACCGTGCGATCCAGTCG
>JAJYXX010000133.1:487-4015 GCA_021801545.1 Chloroflexota bacterium
CGCCCGAACAGCCGGAACCGTGCGCATTCCACGGAATTGGCCAGGTCAGTCCACGCTGAAATGGCCACGTCGTTCCACGGGTTTTGGCCACCCCTCGGAGGCCGCGCCAGCGGCCGACGCGAAGCGTCAGCTCATCCCCTGGTCCTCACCTCCTTCTCGTTTCGGTCGGCATAGTCTGGCACGCGCTCAACGGCCATCGGAAGACGTCTCGACGATCGCCGCGGCCGCCGGCTCGGAGCGCCGCAGCGACTCGCCATGCAGCTCGAGCCGGTGTGCCCCGTGGAGGAGGCGATCGAGGATCGCGTCGGCGACGGTCGGCTCGCCGAGATGCTCGTGCCAGAGCGCCACGGGGAGCTGGCTCGTGACGATCGTCGAGCGCAGATCGGAGCGGTCCTCGATGACTTCGAGGAGGTCCGCGGCCTGGGCGTCGGTGAGGGGCTGCATCGCGAAGTCGTCGAGGACGAGGACGTCGATCCGGGCCCAGGCTGCGAGCAGTCGCCGCAGCCTTCCGTCGAGCCGGGCGGTGGCAAGCTCGGTGAGGGCCCGCGGCGTGCGCAGATAGAGCGCGCTGTGGCCGGCCCGGATCGCCCCCACGGCGAGGGCGCAGGCGAGGTACGTCTTGCCGACACCGGTCGGCCCGACGATGAGGACCTGCTGGTGTGCGGCGACCCAGCGCGAGGCGGCGAGATCGAGCAGCACGCCGCGATCGAGCCCGCGCGAGGCTCGGAAGTCGACGTCCTCGATCGACGCGGAGAGACGCAGCTTGGCCGCCCGCAGATAGCGCTCGAGCCGGCGGTTCTCGCGATCGGTCGCCTCGCGGTCGACGAGCATGCCCAGACGGTCCTCGAAGCTCAAGGGTCCGTACGTGCCTGGCTGCTCGCGCTGCTCGGCGAGCGCCCGGGCCATGCCCGAGAGGTTGAGCGCGTAGAGCCGATCGAGGGTCGGGTTCGTGAGCATCGTTCTCCTTCTCTCACTCGTAGTACCTGGGGCCGCGGACGTTGGCGTGCTCGGGACGGGGCCGGCCACGGGTGGGACTCGGGGCCGGCAGAGGCTGAGAGTCGAGGTTGTGCTTCAGGATCGAGTCGACGCTCCGGTACGTCGGGGCGTCGATCACGAGTGCGCGGGCGCACGCCGCCTCCAGGCGCTCGTCGCCGTAGCGCCGAGCGAGCCGCAGGATCCCGAGACAGCTTCGGTAGCCCTGCTCGGGATGGGGTCGGCGCGCCATGAGCTCGGCAATCAGGCGTCCCGTCGCAGGACCGGCCTGCTCGCCCCAGGCGACCAGGCGCCCGGGCGTCCATTCGAGATGGCGGCGATGCGCCTCGGGCATGTGGGCCGCGGTCGTCGTCGCCTTGAAGCGCTCGGCCGATCGGGCATGGCTCGCGACCCGGCGGCCGCGGACGAAGAGCTCGACCGTCGTCGCCGAGAGGCGCGCCTCGCAGACCTCGCCGACGAGCTGATAGGGCACGCTGTAGTAGTGGCGCTCGAGCTCGACGTGGTAGTCGATCGAGACCTTCGCCCGCCGCCAGACGCCGTACTCGTACGGCCGCTCGGGCAACGGCCGAAGGGCGGGCCGATCGAGCGCCTCGAACAGCGTCAGCCGCGATCCATCGAGCTTGCGGAACGGCCGCGCGTTGAGCCAGGCCACCCGGATCGCGATCGCCCGGTTCGCCTCGGCGAGGCTGTAGAACGTCCGGTTCCGGAGCGCCGCAAGGATCCAGCGCTCCGCGACCAGGACGCCCTGCTCGGCTTTCGCCTTGTCTCTTGGCTTGTACGGCCGAGCCGGGATGACGGCACAGCCGTAGTGGGCGGCCAGCTCCTCGTACGTCCGGTTGAGGTCGGCCTCATAGCGGTCGGCCTTCGTGACGGCCGAGCGGAGGTTGTCCGGGACCAGGATCGCCGGGCTGCCGCCCAGGTGCGCGAAGCAGCGGACGTGCGCGCCGACCCAGTGCGGGAGCGCCTGGCTGGGCACGGCTTCGGCATACGTGTAGTTCGACGCGCCGAGGACCGCGACGAAGAGCTCGGCGCGGGTGATCTCGCCGGTCTTCGGATCGACGATCGGGATCGTGTCGCCCGGGAAATCGATGAAGAGCTTCTCGCCGGCGCGGTGCTCCTGGCGGAGGACGACGTCCAGGTGCTGGGCATACGTCCGATACCGCTCGGCGAACCAGGAGTAGCCGAAGCCGTCGGGGCAGCGCTCGCGGTACTCGGTCCACAGGAGCATGAGCGTCACGTGGGGTCGGCGGAGCTCGCGGTGGACGGCCGCCCAGTCGGGCTCCGGACGACGCAGGGTCGCCGGTGGTGGAGCGGACCGCTTCCCGAACAGGCGCTCCTCGAGCTCGCGATCGTCAAGGGCGTCAGGAAGCGGCCAGGAGAGACCGGCCTCCTCCGCCCGGCCGAGATAGTGGCGGACGGTCGTGCGGGGCAGGCCGACGGCGATGCCGACGGCCCGGGCACTCAGGTGCTCGGCCTCATGGAGCCGCAGGACTTCTCGGATCTTGCGCATGGCAGCACGGGGACGGGGCACCGGCTCTTCTCCTCGACGACGGACGCGATCGAGGAGAGGGTGGCCGATGCGACGAGCCTCACGAAGCTGCTGGCGGCGTCCTCACAGGGTGGCCAAAACCCGTGGAACAGGGTGGCCAATTCGCGGCGGAATCGGGTGGCCAAAACCCGGCGGAATCAGGTGGCCAAAACCCGTGGAATCCGCACCGAGCGGCGGAAGAAGCGACCGAAGCGGG
Source organism: Chloroflexota bacterium (assembly GCA_021801545.1). GTDB lineage: Bacteria > Chloroflexota > Limnocylindria > Limnocylindrales > CSP1-4 > JAKAHU01. The sequence goes on from JAJYXX010000133.1 coordinate 3,226, forward strand.
CGTGGAACCCCTCCAGCGCTGGCAGCAGGGCTTCGAGGTCCTCGGGGAGCATCGGCGACCCTCCGCGCGGACCACCAGAAGGAGCGATCGACCGCGCGGGTGGCCCGCTCGGAAGGCCACCATAGACCTACTGGCTCAGCTCGTCAATAACCGGCGTTGTAGTACTAGTGACCGAGGACGTCCTGAAGGCGGTTCAGCATGAGCTGGCGGCGGGCGTCGTAGAACTCACGGAAGCTGCTTGGTGAGGCGGCGACGTCAGGGATGTAGTTTCGCTCCCGAAATGCCGATCGCGCAGCCGCGTCTGGGTACGCCTTCTTGAGCCACTCATCCAGAGGCAGGTCGGACTTCTCTTGGTTCGGGATGCCCTCGAGGAGCTGGAGGTTGGGCAGGTCATTGACGTGCTCGAGCGCGAACGCGATGTCGTCTTCAGCGACCCGAACGCCGGCGAGCTTCTTGCGCGTCAGCAGAGCGCGCGGAACTACGTGGTCCTGGTGGAAGTGGTGGCCGTAGTCCAATGATGGGTAGAGAACCGCCAGGATGCTGAAGGTTCGTCGCTGTCCATAGCCTGAGTAGAGGAGCGCGTCGATCTCCTCGGGCTCGAACCGCACCGACTTGTTCATCGTCACCAAGCGCGGGACAAGCGTGTCGATCGGAAAGCCCGCCGACAGGTCCGCCTTGCTGAGGACATCACGGATCGCCGACAGCAGCGTGTCGGCTGCATCTCCGTAGATGCCCTTCAGCAGGCTGGTCAACAGCCACCGCCTGATGACGAGACGGTCGGCCGCGTAGG
>JAJYXX010000329.1 GCA_021801545.1 Chloroflexota bacterium
GCCTGGTCCTCGACGATCGCCGTCCGAGCGCCGACGATCCGGTTGAAGAGGGTGCTCTTGCCGACGTTCGGCCGCCCGACGATCGCGACGACCGGGAGGCCGCTCACGGGATCAGGGCGCGCCACGAACGCCCGCGCTGGTGACGGCGGCGGCCGTCTCGCCGGACACCTCGACAGGCGACCCGGCAACCTGATCGGCCGCGGGCAGGATGGCGGGCAGCGAGGTCGTCCGGCCGGCCGGTGTCGCGGCCCGGGCGAGTGCCGCGAGGGCGAGCTCGCGGGCGTTCGCCCTCGCCTCGGGTGTCCCGGCCAGCTCGAGGACGCGCTGGGCGACCGCCTGGAGGTCCTCGATCGGGGTCGAGGTGCCCCCGGTGACCCCGACGGTCTCGGCGCCTTCGAACACGCTCGCGTCGACGAGGTCGTGGACCGACTCGATCTGGATCGCCGGTGTGCCGACGATCTGGCACAGCCGGGTCAGCTCCTTCGTGTTCGCGCTGCTCCGTCCACCGACGACGACCATCAGGTCGACCGCACGCGCGGCCGCGAGCGTGTCCTCCTGGCGGCGGATCGTGACCGGGCAGACCGTGTTGACGATCTTGAGCTCGTGGCTGCGCGAGACGAGGAATGCGGCGAGCTTCTCGAACTTCCAGGGCGGCTGGGTGCTCTGCGAGATCAGGGCCATCCGCTTCTTGCGCGGGATGCGGGCCCAATCCTCCTCCTCGTCGACAACGATCGCGTCGGGCGCGAAGCCGAGCAGGCCGATCACCTCGGGGTGGCGCGGCGTGCCGAGCAGGACGATCGTGTAGCCGTCCTCGACGAGTCGGGCGAGCTCGCGCTGCTCCTGGATCACCCAGGTGCAGGTGCCGTCGATCACCTCGAGGTCGCGGTCGAGGGCACGCTCGACGACCTCGGGCCGGACACCGTGGGCGCGGATGACGACCGCGGCGCCGCGATCGACATCGTCGAGCGTGTCGACAGTCGCAATGCCGAGCGCCTGGAGGTCGCGGATCACACCCTCGTTGTGGACGACTTGACCAAGCGTATGGGTCGCCTTGCCGGCCGCGGCGGCTTCTTTCGCCTTGTCGATCGCCTCGCGGACGCCGTAGCAGAAGCCGGTCCGTTCGGCGATCAGAATCTCGCCCACCGTTGTCATCACCGCCCGATTATCGCATGGAGCCCCGGCGAGCCCGGTCAGGGCTCCTGCGAACGCGGCTGGACGGCCGGCGCACGCCATCAGGCGCCGGCTGGCTCCCCGGTTCCCGGCTCGACGAGATGGGCGTAGACGCCCCGGTGCTCAGGCGGCAGGAGCTCCGCGATCCGGCGCATGATCTCCTCGGTCGCGGCGTGCTGGGCGGCCCGGCGAACGGCGCCGTGGCCGACCTCGGGGAGGCGGAACGGACGCCCGAGGCGCATCGTCACCTCGCCTCCGCGGCGGGGCAGGAGCCGCCCCCGGGGCCAGAAGCGATCGGTCCCGGCCAGCCCGACCGGCAGGACCGGGGCTCCCGTCCGGAGGGCGAGGATCGCCAGGCCGTCCTTCGCCTCCTGGAGCCCACCGGTCCGACTCCGGGTCCCCTCGGGGAAGACAGCCAGGACGTGGCCCTCGTCGAGAACCCGCCGTGCCAGCCGGAACGCCTCGATGTCGGCCGCGCCGCGCCGGATTCCGAACACCCCGTTCTGGGCCAGGCCCCAGCCGATCAGCGGCCAGTCGAGCGCCTCCTGCTTGCCGAGCCAGTGGATCCGGCGCCCGAGAACCGGGGTGATCCAGGAACCGATGATCACCGGGTCCGCATTCGAGAGGTGGTTGGAGGCGATGATCAGCGGGCCGGTTGCCGGCAGGGCCTCGCGCTCGAGCCCCTCGATCCGGACGCGGGTCAGGCAGCGCACGAGCGTCCGACCGGTCAGGTCGGTGAGGTTGATGAACCAGGTCAGCCCGTCCTCGAGCGCTTGCTCCGGCGGCCGGTCAGGAAGCCCGGGCGGTCGCCCTGCGCGAGTCATCAGTCGCCAGCCTCCGTGCGGCGGATCGCGGCCACGACGGTTTCGACCGTCTCCTCGAAGGTCAGCCCGTCGGTGACGATCCGGACGGCGGCCGGGGCTGCCCGGAGCGGTGCGACCGCGCGGGTCGAATCGATCCGGTCGCGCCGGCGGAGCTCGGCAAGGATCTGCCGGGCCGCCGGTTCGCCCGGCTCGAGACCGCGCTCGGCTGCCCGGCGACGGGCTCGCTCCTCGATCGAGGCATCGAGGAAGAGCTTGAGATCGGCATCGGGCAGCACGACGGTGCCGATGTCGCGGCCGGCCATGATGATCCCACCCTCCGCCGCGATCGCGCGCTGGCGAGGCAGGAGCGCGGCCCGGACCTCCGCCACCCGGGCGACGTCCGAGACCCGCTCGTCGATCGCGGCCGTCCGCACCTGCTCGGTGACGTCGCAGCCGCCGACGATGACGCGTGAGAGCCTCCCCTCCTCGTCGGGCGCAAGCCCGACCTCGCCGCCGAGCGCGGCGAGCCGATTCACGTCACCCAGGTCCACCGACCGCTCGATCGCGAGCCACGTGACAGCGCGATAGAGCAGGCCGGTGTCGCAGAAGCGGTAGCCAAGCCGGCGAGCAGCCGCCGCACCGACGCTGCTCTTGCCGCTCGAGCCAGGGCCGTCGAGGGCGACGACGAGACGCCGCGGCTCGCTCATCGCCCGGGACGCCCGCGGCCACCGGCGACGCCGGCCGCCTCGCCCGCCGGGAGAACGCGCAACTCGCCGGAGCGCAGGCCGTCGAGGCGCACGGTCCCGACCCGGACGCGCACGAGCCGTTCGATCGGCGCACCGACCGCCCCGAACATCCGCCGCAGCTGGCGCTTCCAGCCCTGCACGAGTGTCGCCCGATACCAGACGAGCGGTTCGGGCGACGGATCGAGCAGGTCGGCCAGCCTGGCCACCTCGATCGCGGTCGCCGCCCGAAGGTGGACGAGCCGACCGAGCCCCTCTTCGAGGGTGACACCGTCGACGAGCGACCGGATCTGGTCCGGCTGCAGTGGCGTCCGCAGCCCGACCGCGTACTCGCGCTCGACGGCCCGGCTCGGGTGGAGCACGCGGTTCGCCCAGTCGCCATCGTTCGTGAGCAGGATCAGTCCCTCCGAATCGCGGTCGAGCCGGCCGACCGGGTAGAGCCGGCCGGCCGTGGACGCGATCGCCGGCGGGACGAACTCGAGGACCGTCCGGGCCGCGTGGCGGTCACGGACGGTCGAGATGACCCCGATCGGTTTGTGCAGGGCGACGTAGACATGGGGGTGCGCCATGAGCGAGACCAGCCGGCCGTCGAGCGCGATCCGCGCCGTGACCGGATCGACCAGCTCGCCGATCGTTGCCGGCCGACCGTCGATCGTGACGCGACCGGCCGCGACCAACGCTTCGGCGCCCCGGCGCGAGGCGACGCCGGCCCGGGCGAGGATCTTCTGGACGCGCTCGGCAGGCATCGGGCCGGTCAATCGCCGTCCGCAGCGGCGTCGGGCGCGTCGCCCTCCGCGGCCGGACCATCGTCCGCCGAACCGTCGATCGCACCCGGGGTGACGGTCGTCTCGAGGAGACGGGCAGCCACCTTCGGGTCGAGCGGCGGCAACTCGTCGAGGCTGGTCAGGCCGAACCGCTCGAGGAACTCGAAGCCGGTTCCGTAGCGGAACGGGCGGCCCGGCGCCTCGGACCGGCCGAGCTCGACAATCAGGCGCCGGTGCAGCAACGAGCGGATCGTGTAATCCGAGTCGACGCCGCGGATCCGTTCGACGACCGCCTTCGTCACCGGCTGGCGGTAGGCGACGATCGCGAGCGTCTCGAGCGCGGCGGGTGAGAGGCGGACGGCATCGGCACCGACGTAGCGCGCGATCAGGGCCCCTGCCTCGGGGGCGGTGACGAGCTCCACGCAATCGCCGCTCAGGACGAGCCGGATCCCCCGACCGGCGAGGCTCACTTCGAGATCGCCAAGCCTGGCGTCCACGGTCGCCCGGTCGACACCGGCCAGGGTCGCG
>JAJYXX010000289.1:0-1775 GCA_021801545.1 Chloroflexota bacterium
GGACGAGGTAGCCGCCCTCGCCCTGGATCGGCTCGACGATGATCGCGGCGACCTCGCTCGCGCGGGCGAGCTTCGCGAACAGGACCTCGTCGAACCAGCGGAGATCCTCGACCCGACCGAACGGGGCGTGGAAGACGCCCGGCAGGAGCGGCCCGAAGCCGGCGTGATAGTTCGCCTTCGAGGCGGTCAGGCTGAGCGAACCGTACGTCCGGCCGTGGAAGGCGCCGAGGAACGCGACGACGTAGGGCCGTTTCGTCGCGTAGCGGGCGAGCTTGATCGCCGCCTCCACCACCTCGGTCCCGGAGTTGCCGAGATAGGCCCGGGACGGGCCGTGGAAGGGCGAGATCCGACTCAGCTCAGCGCACGTCTCGGCATAGATCGGCAGGTAGAAGTCCGAGGCGCTGAAGTGGAGCAGCTCCTCCGCCTGGCGCTGGACACGCTCGACGACCGCCGGGTGGCAGTGCCCGGTCGAGGTGACGGCGATCCCGGCCGCGAAGTCGAGGAAGAGGTTGCCGTCGATGTCCTCGACCGTCAGCCCCTCGCCGCGGACCGGCACGATCGGGTAGGCGCGCGGCAGGCTCGGCGAGGTGACCGCCTGGTCGAACTCGATGTGGGCGCGGGCGCGCGGTCCGGGCAGCTCGGTGGCGATGTGCGGGACCGGTCGCGCCTGGGCGAGCCGGGAGGGGGCCTGGGCCACGAGACACCTCCGGGTCGGTCTCCCGACGCGCAGCCTGGCGCCGGCGGACGGCGCCCGCGACGTGACAACGCGACGGAAGGAAGGGTGGATACAGGTTATGCAGTCTGGATTCCGGAGTATAGCCGCCCGAGGGGGGCCGGCGAGGCCCCGCCGTCTCCTCTGATGGTCAGTCGACGACCGTGTGGCTCTGCTCGCGCAGGAACTGGGCGACGTAGTACATCCCGAGGCCGGCCTTGCCGGTCGAGCCCGAGCCCTTCCAGCCGCCAAATGGCTGGATGCCGGGCCAGGCGCCGGTCGTGGCACCAGCCCGCCGGTTCACGTAGAGGACCCCTGCCTCGATCGTGTTCAGGAACCGCTCGACATCGGCCGGGTCCTCGCTGTAGACGCCGGCAGTCAGCCCGTAGAGCGAGTCGTTCGAGAGGCGGATCGCCTCGTCGAGCGAGTCGACCGCATGAACCGCCGTGAACGGCACGAACAGCTCGTCGTGGAAGAGCCGGTGGTCGGCCGGCAGGTCGCCCACGATCGTCGGCTCGACGAAGAAGCCGCGCTCCAGCCCGCGGTCGGTGAGACGCTCGCCACCGATGAAGACCCGCCCCTCGCGGCGCGCCTCGGCGACCGCCTGGAGGTAGCGGTCGACCGCGCGCTGGTCGATGATCGGGCCGAGGAACGTCTGGCGCGGGATCGGATCGCCGACGACGAGCTTCTCGGTCTTCTCGACGAGCAGCCGAACGAGCTCGTCGTGGACCGGCCGCTCGACATAGACGCGGCTGTTCGCCGAGCACTTCTGGCCACCAAAACCGAAGGCCGAACGGATGATCCCCTCGGCCGCCTCCTCGAGGTCGGCGTGGCGGGTGACGATCGCCGGGTTCTTGCCGCCCATCTCGACGATGCATGGTCGCGGGTAGCGGGTGGCGAACGTCCTGAAGAGGTCGAAGCCGACCTCGTACGAGCCGGTGAAGACGATCCCGTCGATCCCCTGGTTCTCGCGCAGCTCCGCGCCGACGGTGTCGCCGGGACCCATGACCAGGTTGATGACGCCGTCGGGCAGGCCGGCGTCGCGGTACGCCTCGACGAGGGC
>JAJYXX010000289.1:1875-3998 GCA_021801545.1 Chloroflexota bacterium
CGGTGAAGACGATCCCGTCGATCCCCTGGTTCTCGCGCAGCTCCGCGCCGACGGTGTCGCCGGGACCCATGACCAGGTTGATGACGCCGTCGGGCAGGCCGGCGTCGCGGTACGCCTCGACGAGGGCAACGCCGCTCATCGCGCCGGCGCTCGCCGGCTTGAGGACGACCGTGTTACCGGCGATCAGCGCGGCTGAGGAGGGCCCGGCGGCGAGCGCCATCGGGAAGTTGAACGGGGAGATCACGGCGAACACGCCGTGCGGGCGGAGGATCGAGCGGGTGTGCACGCTCGGGTCGCCGAGGTTGCCCATCGGGTGGTCGAAGCCGTTGCTCTGCTCGAACGTGTCGGAGTAGTAGCGAAGCAGGTCGGCCGACTCCTCGACCTCGCCGAGCGCCTCGAGACGGGTCTTGCCGACCTCGTACGCCATCAGCGCTCCGTACTCCATCTGGCGCTCGCTGATCAGCTCGGCGGCGTGCCGGATGAGCGCGAGGCGCTCGCGCCAGGGCGTGGCCGCCCACGCCGGCTGGGCGGCCCGGGCCGCCGCGACCGCGTCCCGCACGTCCTGGCGGGTCCCCCGGGCGAACGTGCCGACGAGAATCTCGCGGTCGATCGGCGAGCGAACCTCGAACGTGCCATCGCCGTCGCGCTCCTTACCGCCCACGAAGTTGCGGTGGTACTGCCCGAGCCTTGCCCGGGCTCGCTCGACGCCCGCCTCGTAAAGCGCGTGGAGCTCCTCGTTGTCGGCCCGCAGGGTCGCGTAGGTGATCTTCAGACGGGGCTTCGACTCGGTGGTCATCTTCGTCTCCCAGCTTCATGGGACAGGCGCTCGGGCAGGCGACATCGCGACCGTGAACGGAGACGGCGCAGGTCGCGGACGCCGCCGGCGAGGGTTCGTGCGCCTAGTCTAGCGCGGCCACGACCTCGGCCAGCGAGGCCGCGACGACGTCGGGAGCTCCTCCCCCGCGGCGCTGGGCGGCCGCCCTCGCGAGCTCCGCGGGGCCGTGCTTGCCGGTCAGGACGAATACGCCCCGCAGCCCGACGCGCTGCCCGGCAAGGACGTCCGACCAGATGTCGTCGCCGACCATCGCGAGAGCCGCCCGACCGATCCGTCTCGACCCCGCCGAGGAACCGACCCCGGCGATCTCCTTGATCAGTTCGTGGGCCGCCTCCACGAAGAACGCGCGGGACGGCTTGCCGAGGATGAGCGCCTTCCGCTCGGTCGCGTACTCGAGACCGCGGACGAAGGCGCCCGAATCGAGTGTCGGCCCGGCCGGCGTCAGCCACCACGGGTTGCGATGCATCCCGACCAGCCGGGCGCCGCCGAGGGCGAGCCGGAAGGCCCGGTTCAGGTTCGGGTACGTCAGTTCGTCGGCCGAATCGCCGATCACGACCGCCGCCGCCCACGCACCGGGTGCGTCGGCCGCGGCGGCGTCCATCAGGTGCTGGCCCTCGAACTCAGCCCGCCCGTCCGGCGAGGTGATGACGAAGAGCGGCTGCCCCGGGAATGCCCGGCGCGTCCAGGCTGCGGTCGCCGAGAGCGCGCTGATGATCCGCTCTGGCGGAATCTGCAGCCCGATCGAGGCGCCCTGTCGCGACAGCGTGCGACGGCTGACGAGCGAGGTGTTCGTGACGATCCGGTACGGGATCCTGCGCCGGTCGAGGTCGGCGATCGCCTCGATCGCGCCGGGGATCGGCCGGCCCTTGAGGACCGAGACGCCGTCGAGGTCGAGGAGCAACCCGCGGACGCCCCGCAGCTGCTCGCGGAGTCGGGCGGGCGGGTCGGGCAGGTGGTTGGTCGACATGCCCGCGATCGTAGCGTCTGGTAGGCTCGTCCGGATGGGACTCCTCGACGGCAAGACGGCCCTCGTCTTCGGGGTCGCCAACGACCACTCGATCGCCTGGGGGATCGCGAAGGCGCTCCACGAGCAGGGCGCGCTCGTCGGCTTCTCGTCGGTCGAGAGCCTGATCGAGAAGCGCGTCCGCCCGCTCGCGACCTCGATCGGAGCAACGTTCGTCGAGCCGTGCGACGTCCAGTCCGACGAGCAGATCCAGGCCGTCTTCGAGAAGTGGCGGGCGGCCCACGGGCAGCTCGACATCCTCGTCCACGCCCTCGCCTTCGCCCG
>JAJYXX010000413.1 GCA_021801545.1 Chloroflexota bacterium
TCGAGCTGCCGATCCACTGGGGCCTCGACGACTGGGAACAGTACGTCTACCTGCCGGGCCTGTCGGGCAGCGGGCTGATCGAGAGCCCGGTCAAGGTGTACGAGCTCTGGTCGCTCGAGCTCGACGCGCTCGCCGCCGAGGGTGGGGTCTTCATCCTCACGAACCACCCGTTCGCATCGGGCCGCGCCTCGCGCGCCGCGGCCCTCGAGCGCCTGATCGAGCACGCCCAGGCGATCGAGGGACTGTGGATCGCCTCGCTCGAGGAGATCGCAGCCCACGTCGAGACGCTCGGCCTGGAGGCGGTCCATCACGAGCGGCCTGTCCTGCCCGAGCGGAGTGACGGCCGATGAGCTGACGGAAGACGAGACGGCCGCGGCCGGGCCACGTTCGGCGGTCCCCTGTCGGAGGTCCGCCGCGGCCGGGCGTGGCATGATCCGGGAACGATGTTCAGACGGTACCTCGAGACGCTCCGGTCGAACCCGGCCCTCACGATCGCGGCGGTGATCCTGGCCACCGCCGGTGTGCTGTTCCTCACCCAGCTCGTCCCGGCCGGGTCGCCGTCCGCTCCGGTCGGCCCGAGCGGCGTCGCCCCGACGTTCACCTACCGCCAGAGCTGGACGTTCCCCGAGCTCACCCGGGCGGCCGGGGCGGGCGAGGTCGTAGCGATCGGGGTGGCGACGAAGGACTCCGTCCTCCAGGCGAACGGGTCGACCCCGGAGCCGGTCGGTGGGCTGCTCGTGGCCAAGACGACGAGCGGCCAGCTCGTCCTCGTCAAGTCCGGCGTGCCGGCGACCGAGGCGATCGATGCCCTCCGCTCGCTGGGCTACGAACGGCTCCTCTCGCGCGAGGCGATCGACTACCGGGTGACCGGGTCGACCGGGGGGACGTCGAGCTCCGGGCTGACGATGCTCGTCACGCTGCTCACCGCGGCCGGTCTCGTCGCGCTCCTCTTCGGGCTGCGGCGTCGCTCGCATGGCGGCACCGACGGCTCGCAGTGGGCGGTTGCGCCGGGCGGCGCGTCGAGCGAGCGACCGCAGGTGCGCCTGGCTGACGTGGCCGGCGTCGACGAGGCGAAGCTCGAGCTCACCGAGTCGATCGAATTCCTCAAGGAGCCGGAGCGCTTCCAGGCCGTGGGCGCCAAGCCTGTCCGCGGTGTGATGCTCTACGGCCCGCCCGGCACCGGCAAGACGATGCTCGCCAAGGCGGTCGCCAACGAGGCCGGGGTCCGCTTCTTCGCCGCTTCCGGATCCGACTTCGTCGAGAAGTTCGTCGGGGTCGGGGCGGGGCGGATCCGGGCCCTCTTCGCGGCCGCCCGCAAGGCCGGCAAGGGGGTGATCTTCATCGACGAGATCGACGCGATCGCGAAGACCCGCGGTGGACCGATGAGCCACGAGGAGCGCGAGCAGACGCTCAACCAGCTGCTCGTCGAGCTCGACGGCTTCGGGCCGAACGAGAACATCGTCGTCATCGGGGCGACGAACCGCCTCGAGACCCTCGACCCCGCTGTCCTGCGGCCGGGCCGGTTCACCCGCAAGGTCCACGTGCCGCTGCCGGATCGCGAGGACCGGGCGGAGATCCTCGCCGTTCACGCGGCCGACAAGCCGCTCGCGCCCTCGGTTGACCTCGCCGCCATCGCCCGCAAGACGTACGGCTTCTCGGGTGCGATGCTTGCCGACCTGTTGAACGAGGCGGCGATCTTCGCTGCGCGCGACGGCCGGACGGTCATCGAGCCCTCGGACGTCCAGAAGGGTTGGCTGAAGGTCGCCGTCGGCTCGTCGCGGATCCGCTCGATGGACGAGCGCGAGCGCTCGATCATCGCCGCCCACGAGGCCGGCCACGCGGTCTGCGGGACGCTCGCCGGCGAGAAGCGGCGCGTCGAGGAGATCAGCCTCTACCAGCATGGCGAGGCGCTCGGGGTCACCGTCAGCTCCTCGGAGGACAACGCCCTGCCGGCCGAGTCGGACCTCCGCGCCCAGCTCGTCTCCCTGATGGGCGGCCGTGTCGCCGAGGAACTGCTCTTCCACGAGTACACCGGCGGCGCCTCGCAGGACTTCGCCAAGGCGACCGACCTGGCAACGACGATGGTCACGCGCTGGGGGATGGGCGCCGACCCGACCGACCGCTCGAAGGGCGTCACCGGGCGAGGTATCCTGTCGGCGATCGCGGTGACCGAGAACGCGAAGCCCTCGGTCGAGGTTGCGGCCGCCCAGGATCGCGCGATCCGGGCAATCCTTGACGACGCGTACGCCCGGGCCCGCTCGCTCCTGCTCGAGCGGATGGACCTCCTCGATGCGGTCGCGGGCTACCTCTATGAGCACGAGCGGATGACCGGTGACGAGTTCGAGGCGATCGTCGCCGGCACGCTCGCCCCGTCGTCGACCTCGGACTGGCGCTCGCCGGCGGCGAGCCCGCGCCCGTGGGACGAGATCGCCGACGTCTTTGCGAACCCGGTTCTCGAGCTCGAACGGCCGTCAGAAGCCGCCGCGCCGCTCCACGACCGGCGCAAGCGGAGCTGGACGAACCGCCACCTCCGGCGGCCGCTCCTGGGTGCGCTCCACCGGGTGGCGCGCTTCGTCGAGGGCGGGCGGCCGAGCGCTCCGGCGTGACGGGGGTACGCTCGGCGACCGGGCCAGGCTGATCGGGGCCGCGCTCGGCGCACCCGTCGCGCCCGTCCCGAAGGCGGAACCGCCCCTCAGCTCTCCGCCCGCTTGATCGCCGCGTCGGAGAGCGTGTCGGCGGCGGTCGCGAAACGGATGCCCGTGACATCGAGTCGGCGCATCAGGTCGCGCTCCTTGAGCAGCTCGATCGAGAGGGGCTGCCGGTAGAGCGCGGCGAGCTGCATGTCGTGGATCCGGCGGATCGCATTACCGGACTTCTTGGCGGCGAGGGCGCGGGTCGTGATCTGGCCGGGCTCGGCGGTGATCGTCGTGACCGCCTGGCGGAGGTCGGCGAGCGCGTCGCACGTGGCGTCGACGACCGGCTCGATGATCGGGCTCCGCTCCATCTCGAAGAGGTCCCACTGGCGGATGAAGTCGCGCAGGACGTCGAGGACGTCGTCGAGCGAGCGGGAGAGCCGGAAGAGGTCCTCGCGGTCGATCGGGGTGACGAGGGCGGAGCCGAGATCGCGAACGAGCGCCGTCCGGATCGAGTCACCGCGATGCTCGATGACGCGCATCTCCTCGGCGGCGGTGGCCCGCCCGATCTCGCCCGCGACGGCTCGCCGCACGAGGGTCGCGCCGTCGATCGCGGCGTCCACCTGGCCGAGCAGCTGGTCGACGAACCGGTGACCGGACGTCCCGGCGAGGTCACTGAGGACGCGGGGCACGAGACGCATGGCGTTCACCTCCTGGTTGAAAAGCCGATGAGCGCGGCGAGAGCGAGCGCCGTTGGCAGAGTCGTGACCCAGGTGGAGAGGATACGGATCGCCTGCTCCCAGCGAACCCGCCGGTAGCTGGCGAGCGCGGCCTCCGAGCCGACGAGGCCGGAGGCGGATGATTGGACGATCGAGACCGGCGCACCGAGGAGCGCTGAGCCGAGGACCGCGACCGACGAGGCGTAGCCGGCGCTGATCGCGATCATCGGCCGGACCGGGAGCAGCTTGCCGACCCGGGCCCCGAGCCCCGAGACGCCGATCAGCGTCCCGACGAAGAAGAGCGCGCCGATCGCGACCTGGACACCTGGTTCGAGCTCGACCCGGGTGGCGACGAGCTCGAGTGCGACGGCAAACAGGGCGATCATCTTCTGGCAGTCGTTCGCGGCATAGGCCACGCACTGGCAGGCGAACGAGACCGCGTGGAGTCGGCGCAGGTGGCGCCGGATGTCGCCCCGGGGCGGGAAGCGGACGAGCACGACCGCGAGCGTTGCGCCGAGCAGGCCGGCCGCAATCGGGGCCGCGACGAGCACGATGATCACCTTGCCGACGACACCGACGTCGACCGGCAGGCCGCGCCCGATGCCGATCCCGATGATCGCCCCGGTGAGGGCAT
>JAJYXX010000424.1 GCA_021801545.1 Chloroflexota bacterium
GGCCGGGTCGGGGGGCAACGCGGCCGCGGGCGGCGAGGCCGTGCTCCTCGTCCTGCCCTATCGGGTCGCCGGCACGAGGCCCGATGGGACGCCCGACATCCAGAACGCCTACCCGTTCGTCGTCGGCGTCGGCGAGGTCGCCCGGGCGCCCGGTCTCGACATCTCGGTCGAGCTGCGCGCGGTCGGGGCGTATTCGCTCCTGATCGCCAAGCAGGACCCGGGCCAGGGGCTCGTCTGGACCGCGTTCGGGTCGCTCCTGACCGGGCTGCTCATCACCTTCTACCTGCCGCGGCGGCGGGTCTGGACCCGGCTCGAGCCCACCGGGCGGCTGGCGATCGTCGGGCGCTCGGACCGCTACGTCGACTTCGAGCGCGAGTTCGGCCGGCTGCTCGACGACCTCGTCACGGCGCGCGGTGCCGGGTCCGCGGGGCTCGTCTCCCAGCCGGCAGCGCCCGCCTGAGCCGAGCGCTCTCGATGGCCACCCTGACCGACCTCTGGCGCGCGGTCGTCCCGGCCGCCCGGCCGATCGGCACCGTCGGCGGAGCGGCCGCCGGGCCCGAGCTGCCGATTGCCTGGGTCCGCGTCCTCAAGCCCCGGGTGCCCGCGTTCGATGCGCTCGAGGAGGGTGACCTTGCGATCGTGCCCGCCAGCGCCCTGGCCGTCGTTGCCCCGGGTGAGGCGGAACTCAGCGGTCTCGTCGAGGCGTTCGCCCGGGTACCTGTTGCCGGCGTCCTGATCGTCGAGGGGGAGCGGACCGGCGGGGCCGTCGACGCGCTCGTCGACGCGCTCGCGGATGCGCTTGCGGCGGCCGGGCTGCCGGGGCTGCGCGCCGAGCGGGTCGACCCGACCAGCCTCGAGCGGAGCGCGATCGGCTACCTCGTGAACCGGCGCGCCGAGCTCGATCGCCAGGCTGGCGAACTCGAGCGGCAGCTCGAGCGGCTCGCTCTCGTCGGCGGTGGGCCGGAGGCGTTCGCGGCCGCGATCGGCGCCTTCCTCGGCCGTCCGGTCGCGATCGAGCGGCGACGCGGCGATCCGATCGCCGTCCACGCTCCGGCCGACCAGCCCGCGGCCCTGGCGGCGGTCTCCCGGTACCATGCCCGGCCGGCGGCGGTGGGGCTGCGGGTGCCGTTGCCGGCCGCCGACGGTCGCCCGATCGGGTCCCTCGTCATCCTCGACGAGGGACCGCTCGGCGAGCGCGAGCGGGTCGCCTGCGAGCGGGTGGCGACGCTCCTCGCGCTCGAACTCGCTCGCGGCGCCGGCGGCCTGCGGAGCGCGGGTCCGGCCGGTGACCGGCTGCCGTCGGCCGGGCCGCCGTGGGTCGTATACGTCGCCCGCCAGGGGGTCGAGATCGCGGCGGCCGACACCCTCGAGCGGCGTGAGGCGCTGCGCGGCGAGGTGCGCCTGCTCGCCGGGCCGGGTCGGCTGATCCTGCGCGGTGACGCGGCGAGCCTGGAGCTGCGGGCGGTGGCGGCCGTGCCGGCGGGCGATCCCGACGGACTCCTCCTCGCCGGCCGGATCGCGGACCGCCTGCGCCGGCCGGTCGCGGTCTCGCGGCGGTTCGTCGAGCCGGCCGGTCGTCCGGTCGCCGAAGCCGAGGCCCGGGCGACGCTCGAGGTCGTCGAGCGGCTGACCGATCCCCCGGTCGTTGCCCGTGCCGATCGCCTGCCGGCCTACCGGCTCCTCGCCAGCCTGCTCGACCTGCCCGACGGCCTCCGCCAGGCGCGCGCCCTGCTCGAGCCGCTCCTCGTCGGGCGGCCGGCGCTCCAGCGCCAGCGCCTCGAGACGCTCCGGGCGGTCCTCGATCGCGACGCAGCTGCCGACGCCGCGTCCGCCCTCGGCGTCCACCGCAACACGATCGCTTACCGGATCCGGCGGATCGAGCAGCTCGGCGGCTGGAATCTCGCCGATCCCGAGCTCCGGTTTGCGCTCTCGGTCGCGATCCGAATCGTGCAATATGCACAAGTGAGCGGGCCAGAACGGTAGGGGTCCAGGCGGTTGGTCGCTGGTAGACTCTGCGGCAGGTCACACCGCGACACGACGTCACATCGAGTTCGTGCGACGGGCACAATAACTGACGACCGGCCGGCGGGTCCGGGCCGAGAGTACAGGAGGCACCATTGACGGCGGTGATGAGCGCGCCGGACGCGCGCGAGCAGATCGAGCTGGCGAAGGCGAACGGCATCCGGTTCGTCCAGCTCCAGTTCACCGACATCATCGGCCACGTGAAGGCTGTGACGATCCCGATCCACCAGCTCGAGAGCTCGGTGAAGCACGGGACCTGGTTCGACGGCTCCTCGATCGAAGGCTTCACGAGGATCGCCGAGAGCGACCAGTACCTGATGCCGGACATGAGCACGTTCAACGAGATCCCCTGGCAGCCGGGCTCCGGGGCGCGGGGGACGGCGCGCGTCATCTGCGACGTCTTCACACCGCGCGGCGAGCCGTTCGCGGGTGACCCGCGGTTCGTCCTGCGCCGCCAGGTCGAGCGGGCGCGCAAGCTCGGCTACGTCGTGAACACCGGCCCCGAGCTCGAGTTCTTCCTCCTCCGCAGGGTCGACGGTGAGATCCAGCCGCTGCCCCACGACAAGGCCGGCTACTTCGACTTCTCGACCGATCTCGCCCAGGAGGTCCGCCAGGACATGGTGGACGCCCTCGAGGCGTTCGGGATCCGGGTCGAGGCCGCCCATCACGAGGTGGCCGAGGGCCAGCACGAGATCGACTTCGAGTACTCCGACGCCCTTCGGACGGCCGACAACGCGATCACCTTCAAGTTCGCGCTCAAGGCGATCGCCCAGGAGCACGGCCTCTATGCGACCTTCATGCCGAAGCCGATCTACGGCATCAACGGCTCGGGGATGCACACCCACATCAGTCTCTACTCGGTCGCCGAGGGGCGGAACGCGTTCGCCGATGCGTCGAACCCGTACGGGCTCTCGGACGTGGCGCGCTCGTACATGGCCGGGGTCCTGGCCCATGCCCGCGGCATGAGCGCGGTCCTTGCCCCGCTCGTCAACTCGTACAAGCGGCTCGTGCCGGGCTACGAGGCACCGACGTACCTCACCTGGGGGCGGACGAACCGCTCGGCCCTCATCCGGGTGCCGATGGTCTCGCCGGGCAAGTCGATCGAGGGGACTCGCTGCGAGGTCCGCTGCCCGGATCCGTCGTCGAACACGTATCTCGCCTTCGCGGTGCTCATCGCGGCCGGTCTCGATGGCGTGGAGCGGGGGCTTCAGCTCGGCGAGCCGGTCGAGGAGAGCCTGTTCGAGATGGACGCGGCGCGGATCGCGGAGAAGGGGATCCGCGAATTGCCCGGGACGCTCGGCGAGGCGATCGAAGAGCTCGAGCGCGACGAGGTGATCCGCGAGGCGCTCGGTGACCACGTCTTCAACCACTTCGTCGAGGCGAAGCGGGCCGAGTGGGACGAGTACCGGACGCAGGTCTCGCAGTGGGAGATCGACCACTACCTCGAGTCGTTCTAGGTCGCGGGCGGGGGGCGGGCGGGCGAGCGAGTGAGTCGTGGGCCTGAGGCCTTCTGCCGCGTATTCCCGATTTGCTGCCGTCCGCCGCGCCGCGCGTCGGCGCTCGCGTAGCACGTCCGCGCTTGCGTCGGCGCTCCCGCAGCATGTCCGCGCTTGCGTCCGCACTCGCGTAGCACCCCGCGCCGCGCGTCCGCGCTCCCGCAGCACGAGAAGGGTTATCGAACGCGGTTTCGGCGACCCGGGGTTGCCGGCCGGCCTCCTCGGACGGCGATATCGCCGCCGGCAGCATCGGGAGGGCTACGGGCGACGGCATCCCCGTCCCGGAGGAGTCGCGGCTCCGTGCCGTGCCCGATACGTGACGGTGAAGCCCGCCCGGTAATCCTTCACGTGCTATGCCGAACCGGAGTCGACGACGAGCAGGCGCGAGCCGAACCGAGGGTCGCAACCGCGGATCCACGCTCGCCCGGCGCCTCGGGGTCGGGCTG
>JAJYXX010000182.1 GCA_021801545.1 Chloroflexota bacterium
CGATCGACGCGTACTCCGCCGCGGCGCAGCTGGCGGCGAACCACCGGCTCGACCCGTGGCCGATCCTCGATGCGCTCCGGGAGACCTACCGTGGCGAGTCCATCCCGGTCGGTCACCTCGCCCCACTGGCGGCGCAGGTCGAGGCCTGGCTCGGCGGATATCGCGAGGTCGAAAGCGAGGAGGAGCGCGAGCTTGCCATCGTCCGGCCGGACGGCTTCGACCTCGTCGAGGTCGACGGCGCGCCGGTCCGCCAGGCGGACATCAGCTACCCGATCGACCGCGAGGACCTCGTGTGGGGCCTCGACAGGATCCGCGACAACCCGGGCGACTACGGCTTCCACTACGTGCCCTACAACTTCGACTCGACGCCCGAGGCGGACTTCTATGAAAAGGTGCTCGCCCGGCTGAACCTGCGCCCGGCCGAGGTCCAGGACGTCTACTTCACGGGGGCCATCACGGACCCGCGCAAGACGGACCTCTCGTTCGTCTACGCGAAGGAGGGCGGAGCCGAGGGCCGCTACACGCCCGATTTCGTCGTCCACGCCGCCGGCGATCGCTGGCTGCTCGTCGAAGTGAAGATGACCGCCCGCCGGCGCGACCCGGTCGAGGGCGAGGAGGGCTCGAAGGCGCGCTCTCCGCCGGCTCGAGGCGCTCAATCCCGGTCGCGTCTTCTACCGCATGGTCTTCGCGGACGCGCAGGTGCCCGCGCGCGACCTCGCCGAGGTCGCCGACTTCCTCAGCGCCGATTGACGTGGGGTCTCGTCGACTGCATACTCAGCCTGACGTCCTCATATCGGAGATCAACAGATATGCCGAATGTCGTAGGCGAGCGATTCCAGATCACAATCGACAAGCAGCTTCGCGAGCAGCTCGGGATCCAGCCCGGAGACCAGGCGGTCGAATGGGTCGAGAACGGCAAGCTGGTCGTGGGTTTCCTGCCGCGTCCGCACAACGAGTCGATGCTCGGCATACTGAAAAAGCTCTCCGACAAGCCGATCGAGCCGATCACCGACTGGGAGGCCTACTTCGATCGGGCGTGGGCCGCCCGTGTCGCAGAGATCGAAGAGGTGCTCGAGGCGGACAGCCGGCGGCACGGCACGCAGCGTCGAAAGCGCGGCTGATTCTATGGGACGGCGCGTGTTCTGTGACACGAGCGTTCTCATCCGCTACTTCGCCGAGGATGACGTGCCACGGGCGCTGGCTGCCGCCGAACTGATCGATTCGGACCGGGAACTTGTCGTCTCGACTGCTGTGCTCATCGAGCTGATCCACGCGCTAAGGACCAGTCACGGGATGTCGAATCCCCTCATCGGGCAGATGCTCGTCCAATTCCTGTCGCGGACGAACGTGGACCTCGTCGACGCCGACAAGGCCAGCATCGTGGCCGCCATCTTCTGGACACAGAACGCCTCGGCCCGGCGGATCCCCGACGCCATTCTGTCGGCCGCCGCCGCGCGCGCCGGTGCCGAGTTCATCGCGACCTTCGACGAGCGGTTCCGCTCGCCGACTGTGCCGGTGCGGATGCTGTGACTCGGGCGGAGGGGGAACGCATCGCGGTCGCCCGGGCGAAGGGGCGGCCGATGCTGTCGTGGGTGGGCAAGCGGCCGCTCCGCGAGGTGCGGGCATTCCCGTCGCAGCTCGTCGAGCGGTTCGCGCCGGAGACGCCGGCGGGCGTCGTGGCGCACGGCGTCGACTGGATCGACTGGCCCGAGCGGTTCGACCGCGGCGGGCTGCTCTTCCACGGCGACAACAAGGAGGTCCTGGCACATCTGCTCGCGACCGGCTTCCGCGGCAAGGTGGACCTCGTCTACATCGATCCGCCGTTCGACTCGGGCGCCGACTACGTGCGCAAGGTCCAGCTCCGCGGCGCCTCGGGCTCGGCGCGCCTCGACGGCGAGACGTACACGCTGGGCGAGCAGATTCAGTACACCGACATCTGGGCGAACGACACCTACCTGCAGTTCATGTACGAGCGGCTGCTCCTCCTGAAGGAGTTGCTGTCGCCGACCGGGAGCATCTATCTGGGTCTCCTGCTGAATCCGTGGGTGCGCTGACCCACTGAACAGCAGGAGACCCCGTTTTTTCGAGCATCGGCCCGCACAGGCGCGGGTGTCGTTCGGGCGCGCCGACGGCCGCTTGCGCGTCCGCGTCGATGACGTCATCTCGCCCTCGATCCTCGAGCGGCTCGCCGGCCAGGAGGGCGTCCTCGCCCCGCAGATCGACGACTGGCGGGCGATGGTCGACTCGGTCGCCATCGACACGGCCTACGACGGCACCGTTTTCGACGTCGACCACATCGACATCCCCGAGCGACGTACCGACCTCGTCGCCGGGACCTACGAGCTCGACGCCCCGGACGGCGACCGCCCGGCCGCCGTGCGCATCACGGACATGCTCGGTGAGGAGATCCTCGTCTTGGAGGAACGAGCGATACCGTGACCGGCGCGTCCACGCATGATCGGATGCGCCACTTGACGCGGCGCATCCATGGCGGGATAGTCGCACAGTCCGACTTTCGTACAGGTGAGCAGCGGTGCCGATCACTCGCGTCCGGACCAAGGGCCAGATCACCATCCCGGAGGAGATCCGGCGAACGTTGCGGCTCGAGGAGGGGGACCTCGTCGACATTGCCATCGAGGAAGGCTCGATCGTCCTGCGACCGAAGAAGCTCATCGAAGCATCCCAGACGTGGTTCTGGTCTGATGCCTGGCAGTCAGGCGAGCACGAGGCGAGTGCGGACATCTCGGCCGGAAGGCTAACGCGCTTCGAGTCGGACGACGACTTCCTGCGATCGCTCGGGTAGGACGTGCCCACCTGCGAGCGAACGGCCCGGTTCGACCGCGACCTCGCCGTGCTCGATCGCGCGGACCGTGCCCGCTTCAGGGCCGCAGTCGAGAAGTTCATCGAGGACCTTCGCGCTGGCTCGTTCCGTCCTGGGCTGCGGGTTCGGGCGGTCGAAGGGGCACCCGGCGTGTTCGAGATGACGTGGGCACCGAACGGTCGGGCGACGTTCGAGTTCGGCACGAGTCAAGGCGCGGGACCGCACGTCATCTGGCGTCGGGTGGGCACGCACGATGTCTACCGCGAGCCCTGACCGATGACTGCTCGGCGCGTGGCGACGACGGGCCGGACGACCGAGCTCGCGGAGCTCGCCCGGCGCCTCGTCTGGTGGCAGGAGCCGGAGCGAACGCTGGCGCGGCCGGAGCGTCTCGTCGCCCAGGCAATGACAGACGGGACATGGGAGGAGGTCGAGCTCGTCCGGCAGACGTTCGGGGAGCCGGTGCTGCGCGCGGTGCTGACCGACCCGCCGCCGGGAGTGTTCGACGCCCGCTCGTGGAACTACTGGCACCTCGTCCTTGGGATGTGGCCCGTCCCGCCGCTGCCCCGTCGCCACCTGCCGTGAGTGCGTTCGACCGCTTCGCCGCGTTCCCGGGCCTTCGCTCGTTCGAACCCGACCTCACGACGCTGCCCGCCGAGCAGCGGCGCGTCTGGGTGCGCCTCGGCGAGCTGCCGCTCGACGCGGTGCTCTACGGTGGAACCGCCCTGGCGCTGCGGCTCGCCCACAGACGGTCGGTCGACTTCGACCTCTTCCTGCCCCGGCGGTTCGAACCCGGAGAACTGCTCCGGGAGGCAGCGATCCTGCGCCGTGCGCCGGTCGTCCAGAGCGCTCCCGACACGCTCATCGTCCGACTCGACGACGTGCGGGTTGGGCTCTTCGGGGTGGACCTCGCGGCCGTCGACGACCCCGAACTCGCGGCCGATGTCGGCCTGCCGGTCGCCTCGATCCGTGATCTTGCCGGCACGAAGGTCAAGGCACTCCTCGACCGGGCGGAACAGAAGGACTACCGCGACATCGCCGCGCTGCTCGACACGGGTCTCACCATGGAGGAGATGCTCGGCTGCGCGCGCGCGATCTTCGGCCCCGCATTCGATCCACTCGTAGCCCTG
>JAJYXX010000261.1 GCA_021801545.1 Chloroflexota bacterium
GTGGCGGGCTTGAAGGCCAGCCCGGCCGCCCGGCCGGCGGCCCGGAGCGCCCGGAGCGTCGGCTCGATCGGTTCCTCGATCTCGACGTGGATCGTCACCGAGTCACAGCCCGCGTCGAGGAACTGGTCGATGTAGCGACCGGGCTCGCTGATCATCAGGTGGGCGTCGAAGGGGACCCCGGTGACCCGGCGGAGCGCCCTGATCGCCTTCGGCCCGAACGTCAGGTTCGGTACAAAATGGCCGTCCATGACGTCGAGGTGGATCCGGTCGGCGCCGGCCTTGACGACCCGCCGCACCTCGTAGCCGAGGTTCGCGAAATCGGCATCGAGGATGCTCGCAGCGAGCCGCGCTCGTCCGGTCCCCACGGTCGGCCCTACTCCCCCATCCCGGCGACCAGCGGCTCGCGGCTCCGCTCGCCGCGCAGGGCAGCCACGCTGGCGGCCACGATCCGCTCCCTGCGGCGGGCGACGACCGGCGCCGGTGGCTCCCCGGCTCGCTCCGCAGCGAGCTGCCCACAGGCGGCGCCGATCTCCTGGCCACGACTGCGCCGGATCGTCACCGGGATCCCGGCCGCGCGGAGCCGGCCGGCGAGCCGCTCGACGACCCACAGCGGGCTGGCGATCCACGGCGTGTGGGCGACCGGGTTCATCGGGATGAGGTTGACGTGGGCGAGCTCGCCGCGCAGGAGCTCGGCGAGGGCATGCGCGTCCTCGTCGGTGTCGTTCACCCCGGAGATCATCGTGTACTCGTACGAGACGCGGCGCCCGGTGGCGCGGGCGTGGTCGCGGGCGGCGGCGACGACCTCGGCCACCGGCCAGCGCCGGTTCAGCGGGACGAGGACGTCGCGCAGGGGGTCGCGGGCGGCGTGAAGCGAGATCGCGAGCGTGAACTGCGGCCCGAGCGCGGTCAGTCGCCGGATGCCGGGCACGACACCGGAGGTCGACACGGTGATGTGCCGGGCACCGAGTCCAAAGCGAGCGGGGTCCGAGAGCGCGGTCACCGCCTCGAGGACCCGGTCGAGGTTGAGGAGCGGCTCGCCCATCCCCATGAAGACGACGTTCGTCAGGCGCCGGCCGTCGGCCCGCAGGCGGCGGGCGGCGGCGCGGACCTGGTCGAGGATCTCGGCCGTCTCGAGGTCGCGCCTGAAGCCGAGCTCGCCGGTGGCGCAGAACGGGCAGCCGACCGCGCAGCCGGCCTGGCTCGAGATACACACGGTGTGGCGCTCGCGGCTGCCGGCGCGGGCCGGATCGTGCATCAGGACCGACTCGATGAGCGACCCGTCGGAGAGCAGGTGGAGGCCCTTCTCGGTCCGCCCGCCGTCGGCGATCCGGAGCTCGGTCTCGGCGATCGTGTCGACCCGGAACGCCCCGTCGACGGCGGACCAGAGCGATCGAGGCAGCGTCCGCATCTCGCCCGACGTCGTCGCCAGGCCCTGCCAGACGGCCCGGAGGATCTGGCGGGCCCGGTAGCCGGGTTCGCCACGCTCGGCGAGCCAGGCGCGCAGGTCCGCCTCCCCGAGGCTGCTCAGGCCGGGGCGCGGATCACGGGCATCAGGCCGCCGCGGGATGGGCACGGTGGCGGGCAGGGTGGCGGTCACGGCGGCGATTATCGCACCCGTTCCCCGACCAGCTCGGGGTGTCCGCGGCGCAGTTCGGGTGCGCCCATCCGGCGCCGGCCGGCGAGCTGGAGCTCCTCGAGCCGGAGAACGCCGTCGGCGGTCACGAGCCCCAGCCCGTCGCCGCCGGCCACGAGCCGCCCCGGCTCCGCCTTCCCTCCCTCGTCGGCGGCCCTCCGGCCCGGCCCACCGCTGCCGGAGCGAACCGAGGCCCGCCAGACGAGGAGCCGCCCGGCCGAGGTCTCGACGAAGCTGCCCGGCCAGGGCTGGTAAGCGCGCACCTGGCGCTCGAGCTCGGTGGCCGGACGCGCCGGGTCGAGGCGGCCGTCCTCGCGTCGGAGTGGCCGCGTCAGCGTCACCCCTTCCACCGGCTGCGGCTGCGCTCCGAGCGTGCCGGCCAGCCAGCCGGCGAGCGAGCGTCGGAGCAGCCCCGCGCCCACCGTGGCCGCCCACGCCTCGAGCTCGGGGGCCGTCTCCGTGCCGGCAAGCGGCCAGCGCTCGGCCGCGATGATCGGACCACTGTCGAGCCCGGCGTCCATCCGGATGAGCGTGACGCCCGCCTCCGGGTCGCCGGCGAGGATCGTCGCCTGGATTGGTGACGCTCCACGGTGGCGGGGCAGGAGCGAGGGATGGACGTTGAGGATGCCGTACGCCGGCAGAGCGAGGAGCGCCGCCGGGATCAGCTGGCCGTAGTCGGCGAGGACGCCGAGGGCGGGACGCAGGAGCGCGAGCGACTCGATCGCCTCGGCCCTCCGGATACGGACCGGCTGAAGGGCCACGAGCCCCAGCTCCCGGGCCCGCTGGACGACCGGCGCCGACCGTAGCTCGCCCCCGCGCCCCGCCGGCCGGTCGGGCGCCGAGACGACGCCGACGAGCTCGATCTCGGGTGCCTCGACGAGCGCCTCGAGGATCGGCGCCGCGAACGACCCGGAGCCGAAGAAGACCGTCCGCGCCCGTAGCTCGTCTGGCGTCACGTGTCTGCCCTCATGCCCGGGCGGATCGGCGGGCACCGCCACCGGAACCGCCCGAGCCGGACGTACCCGGTCAGGCGAGCGCGCCCGTCGCCTCGCGGACCTCGTCCGATTCGTCCTCCCCGGCTCCGACCGGGAGGAGGTCGTCGAGCGACTCGAGGTAATCGATGTAGAGCTTCCCGTCGAGATGGTCGAGCTCGTGCTGGAGGGCCCGTCCCAGGAGCCCAGAGCCGGCGACCTTGATCGTCCGCCCGAACCGGTTCTGGGCGACGACCCAAACGCGCTCGCGCCGGGTGACGTAGGCGACATAGCCCGGGATCGAGAGGCAGCCCTCGAGATCGCGGTCGTCGCCGGCCGCCCGGACGATCGCCGGGTTGACGAGCTCGTGGAGTTGGCCCTCGACCTCGATGACGCAGGCCCGGACCGCCTCGCCGAGCTGCGGGGCCGCGAGACCGATACCCGGCGCATGGCGCATCGTGTCGGCCAGGTCGTCGAGCAGCTCGTGGAGGTACTTGCCAAAGCTGTCGACAGGCTGGCCCTTCAGCCGCAGGCGCGGGTCGCCGAGGAGGACGATCGGCTTGACGCTCATGGGCCAAGTATACCGAACGGACGGCCCGGCTCCGGGCGAGGGGCAGGCTGGATCGGCCTGGATCGGCCTGGATCGGCGCTTCAGAGGAGCGACTCGGGATCGACGTCGACCGACCAGGGCGCCTCGAGGCCGCCCTCGAGGAGGGCGGCCGGGTCCTCGCCGCGGAGAACGACGGTGAACCGCCAGCGCTCGCCGCGCCGGGCGATGTAGGCAGGAGCCGGCCCCACGACCGTCACCCGCGCGCCCCGCTCGGCGGCCCGCTCCCGAAGCTGGCTCACCATCTCGCCCGCCGTTTGTTCGGCCGCGTCGCGATCCGGGAGGGCGACGGTGAGCTTCACGAGCCGCCCGAACGGCGGTGAGCCGAACCGCTCGCGGAGGGCGAGCTCGGCCTGGTAGAAGGTCGCCGCGTCGCCGCGGACGACGGCCTGGATCGCCGGATGCTCGGGCTGGTAGCTCTGGATGATCGCGAATCCCGGCCGGTCGCCGCGTCCCGCCCGCCCGACCGCCTGAGCCAGGAGCTGGTACGTTCGCTCGGCCGCCCGCTCGTCGGGCAGGTTGAGCGCGACATCGGCCGAGACGACCCCGACCAGGGTGACCTCCGGGATGTCGAGGCCCTTGGCGACGAGACTCGTGCCGACGAGGACGTCGAGCCGGCCGTCGGTGAACGCGTCGACGACCCGCTCGGCGGCCCCCTTCCGTTCGACGACGTCGCGATCGAGGCGCCCGACCCGGAGGCCGGCGAACCGCTCGCGGA
>JAJYXX010000078.1 GCA_021801545.1 Chloroflexota bacterium
CCAGCCAATTCGCACGACGACCTCGAAGCGGTCGCCGGCGGCCGTCGCCTCGTACCAGGCGGCCTGCCCGATCAGATCCGGGTCGAGGGGCCCGATCGCCCGGAAGCGCGAGTCGGTCGCCAGGACGGCCCGGGCGGCCTGCTCGGGCGTCGTGATCAGGGCGAGGGACGGGGTGGGCATCGGCGAGGTTGGCGCGGTTGGCGTTGGGGAGGCTGGCGCGGTTGGCGTCGGGGCGACCCCACCGGACGTACAGGCAGCAACGAGGAGGGCGAGGGCTGCGGCAAGGGCGAAGGAGGCAAGTCGGCCGTTCATCGGGTTGAAGACGTCGACCGGGCGCCGCTGGTTCCCGCGAGTCGACGCAGGTTCCCCCGAGTCGACGGTCCAGCCGGTGCTACCCTGCTGCCATGAGCCCCGGCCAGCCGACGCCGCCCACGCCACCCAGGCCGCCCAGCCGCGACGCCGCCTGGTCCCTCCTCTGCGAGTGGACGAAGGGCGAGCAGCTGCGCAAGCACGGCCTGGCGGTCGAGGCGAGCGTCGGCTGGTATGGCGAGCATCGCTTCGGGATCAGCGGGCCCGAGCTCGAGACCTGGCGCGCCGCCGGCCTCCTCCACGACTTCGACTACGAGCGCCACCCGGAGACCCACCCGATCCGCGGCGCGGAGGAACTCCGCCGCCTCGGCTATCCCGAGGAGCTCGTCGAGGCCGTCCTCGGCCACGGCGACCACACCGGCGTGCCGCGGACGAGCCTGCTCGCCCGGACCGTCTACGCCTGCGACGAGATGGCCGGCTTCGTCATCGCCGTCGCCTACGTCCGTCCGAATCGGTCGCTCGACGAGGTCGACGTGCACGCGGTGTCGAAGAAGATGAGAGACAAGGGGTTTGCCCGCCAGGTTCCACGCGACCAGCTCGTCAAGGGCGCGGAGGAGCTCGGGATCCCGTTCGACGAGCACGTCATGAACGTCGTCGAGGGCTTGAAGACGGCCCGGGAGGTCCTGGGGCTGTGAACGAGCGGCCGACTGCACGAGAGCCGGACACGAGGTCGACCGGCGAACCGACCGGCGAACCGACCGGCGCACCGGCGACCGGCGCACCGGCGACCGGCAAGCCGACCGCCCGCCCGGGGCGCCTGCGCTGGGTCCGGATCGCGCGTCGGCTCGACGCCTCGCCCGAGCGCGTCTATCGAGCCTGGGCCGACCCCGACGAGATGACCCGCTGGTTCCCGCTCCGGATCGAGGGCTCGCTCGCCCCGGGGACGCGGAGCGAGCTGATCTGGTCGCGGGAACGGACCTGGATCGATGTCCTGGCGGCCGAGTCGAACCGTCGGTTCGTCTTTCGCTGGCCGTGGCTGGCGGACGACTCGTACCAGACAACGGTGACGATCACGATCCTGCCGGCCGGCAACGGGTCGCGCGTCATGCTCGAGGACGGTCCGTTCGACATCGACGTGCCCGGCGTCCTCGAAGCGTTCGAGGAAGCGCTCGCCGGCTGGGGCGAGGCGATCGCCCACCTGCGCGCCCAGCTCGACTTCTTCGTCGACCTCCGCACCGAGGACCACTGAATCGTCGAGAAGCGGCTGAACCTCCGGCAGCGGGCGTGTGTCTCACGTGTGATACCATGACGACATGGCTGAGGTCACGATCCGCGAGCTGCGGAATCACGGCGGAGAGGTGGTCGACCGTGTCGCCGCCGGCGAGCGCGTGATCGTCACGCGCGGCGGCAGACCGGTGGCCGAGTTGCGTCCGCTGCGCTCGATGCACATCACGGCATCGGTACTGCTGCAGCGATGGCGGCGCCTGCCGCCCATCGATGCCGCGCTGCTCCGCGCAGACGTCGATTCGACCATTGATCCGCGCCTGTGAACAGGGTAAAGTTCGGGCTGCTCGACACGAGCACGCTGATCCTGCTGCCCCGCCTGGGGGACCCCGCGGGATTTCCCGAGCGTCCGCTCATCTCGGCGATCACCCTCGCCGAGCTGTCCGTCGGTCCGCTCATTGCGGCAAGCGAGGAGGAGCGCGCTGCGCGCCAGGCCCATCTCCAGCAGGCCGAGGCCGACTTCGACCCGCTCCCCTTCGACGGTGACGCGGCGCGCGCCTTCGCTCAAGTCGCCGCGTCGCTCCGTCGGTCGGGTCGGAAGGCCTCGGCGCGGGCATACGACGCGATGATCGCGGCTGTCGCGATCGCCAATGGGTTGCCGCTCTACACCTGCAATCCCGACGACTTCACCGGCATCGATGGCCTGACCGTGATTGCGGTCGCGCATCCCGACCGTCCACAAGCTGGCTGACCTCCGTGCCGGAGCGCGATGGCCGTGGCCTCGCTCGGCCATCAAGTTCGCGCTACCCCTGGAGGACGACATCGCCGCGACGGGGATGGACATCCGTCACGCATCTGTCACCTGGGCGTGGTGGAATGGGCGCATGCGGACCGCCGATCCGTTCGAACGGTCGAACCATCGATCGAGGACGCCGGGCGCCACGGGCCTCGCCGCGGCCGGTGCCGGCGCGTTCGCCGGCGCGATCGCCGGCACCGTCGCGATCGCCGTCGGGGAACTCCTGGCCGGACTCCTGCCGGGGGCGCCGTCGCTCGTCGTCGCGATCGGCGACCTCGTGATCGACCTCCAGCCGCCGGGCGCGAAGGAGATCGCCGTCGAGCTGTTCGGAACGAACGACAAGCTCGCCCTGAACGTCGCGGTCATCGTCGTCGCGATCCTCATCGCGGCGGGCGTCGGCGTCGCGGCGCGTTGGCGGTGGGCGTGGGCGGTGGCCGGGGTCGGGGTCGTCGCGACCGGGCTCGCGATCGCCGCCCTGCGCGTGCCGCTCGCCGATCCGGGTCTTGCGCTCATCACGGTCGCCCTCGCCGCCGGGGCGGGGCTCGGTGCCCTGCGCGTTCCCCTCGCGACGACCGGTCCGGCGTGGGCGCGACAGCCGGGTGTGAGGGAGCCGTTGCGCGCGGCGAAGCGGCCGGGCGCGGCGAATCTCGAGCGCGCGGCGAATCTCGAGCGCGCGGCGCACGAGCCCCCGTCACCGACCCCATTGCCCCGGAACTCCATGCCCGACTGGGATCGGCGACGGTTCCTGATCGCCGGCGGCAGCCTGGCCGTCGGGTCGCTGGCGATCGGGGCGCTCGGTCGGAGCCTGCTCGCTGGCCGCAGCGCCGGCCCGGCGGCCGGCAGCGGGCGCTCGACACTGCCGGCCGGCGCTCTGCCCGCGCCGCCGCTTCCAGCCGGCGCCTCGCTCGATCTGCCGGGGATCACCCCGATCGTCGTGCCCAACGAGCGCTTCTATCGGATCGACACCGCACTCATCGTGCCGCCCGTGGACGTGGCGACGTGGACGCTCACCGTCCGCGGCCTGGTCGAGCGAGAGGTGATCCTCACCTACGACGAACTGACCGCGCTGCCCCTCTTCGAGCAGTACGTGACGATCGCCTGCGTGTCGAACCGGGTCGGCGAGAACCTCGTCGGCAACGCGAAGTGGACCGGCGCGCACCTGCGCGAGGTGCTGGCGATGGCGGGTGTTCGGCCGGAGGCAACCCAGATCGTCGGCCGCTCGGTCGACGGCTTCACGGTTGGCTTCCCGACCGAATGGGCGATGGATCCATCACGCGACCCGATGATCGCCCTCGGCATGAACGGCGTGCCGCTGCCGCCCGAGCACGGCTACCCGGCCCGCCTGATCGTGCCCGGGCTGTACGGGTACGTGAGCGCGACGAAATGGCTGTCCGAGATCGAGCTAACGACGCTCGAGGCGTTCGACGCCTACTGGGTGCCGCTTGGCTGGGCGAAGGAGGCGCCGATTCTCACCCAGTCCCGGATCGACCTGCCCCGCGATGGGGCGAGGCTCGCAGCGGGACCGCAGATGATCGGCGGCGTCGCCTGGGCGCCCGATCGGGGTGTCTCGAAGGTCGAGGTGAAGATCGACGACG
>JAJYXX010000299.1 GCA_021801545.1 Chloroflexota bacterium
CCAAGCGGATCCTCGCCGCCGCGGAGACGGCCGGGGTCCGGGTCGTCCTGCCGGTCGACGTCGTCGTCGCCAAGGAGGTCACCCGGGGTACCGAGTACAAGACGATCCCGGTGCACAAGATCCCGGCCTCCTGGCACATCGTCGACGTCGGCAAGCAGAGCCTCGCGCTCATGGAGGAGGCGCTCGAGCCGGCCCGGACGGTCTTCTGGAACGGGCCGCTCGGCGTCTTCGAGATCCCCGTCTTCGGAGCCGGGACACGGCAGATCGCGCGGCTCCTGGCGGCGAAGGCGGAGGCCGGTGCCACCGTCGTCGTCGGTGGCGGGGATTCGGTCGCCGCGGTCGAGCAGCAGGGGCTGGCCTCGAAGATGACCCACATCTCGACCGGGGGCGGGGCCTCGCTCGAGTTCCTCGAGGGCCGCGAGCTGCCCGGGATCGCCGTCCTGTTCGACCGGCCGCCGGCCGGCGCCGCGGCGGGAGTTGCGGTGGGACCGGCAGCCGCGGCCGCGGCCGCCACGACAACGACAACGACAACGACGACGACGACAACCGCGACCGGCGCAACCGGTTCGCCGACCAGCGATCCGGAGGTGTCCGCGTGAACACGACGATCGAGTACCTCGATGCCCGGGAAGTCCTCGATTCGCGGGGCAACCCGACGATCGAGGTCGATGTCGTGCTCGCCGATGGCTCGGCTGGCACGGCGGCGGTCCCGTCGGGGGCCTCGACGGGCGCCAACGAGGCGGTCGAGCTGCGCGACGGTGACCCCTCGCGTTACGGCGGCAAGGGTGTCTTGATCGCGGTCGAGAACGTCACCGGCGAGATCGCCGAGCGTCTGATCGGGCTGGACGCCGCCGACCAGGCCGCGATCGACGCGGAGCTGATCGCGCTCGACGGCAGTGCGAACAAGGCCCGTCTTGGTGCAAACGCGATCCTCGGCGTCTCGCTCGCCTGCGCCCACGCGGCGGCCTCGGCGCACGAGCTACCGCTCTATCGCTACCTTGGCGGGGTGGGGGCGCGGATGCTGCCGGTGCCGTTCTTCAACATCCTCAACGGCGGCAAGCACGCGCTGAACTCGACCGACTTTCAGGAGTTCATGGTCGCCCCGGTCGGGGTGCCCACGTTCGCCGAGGCGCTGCGGGCCGGGGCGGAGGTCTTCCATGCCCTCCGGGCGATCCTCCACGACGGGGGCTTCTCGGTGGGACAGGGTGACGAGGGCGGCTTCGCCCCGTCGCTGCCGTCGAACGAAGCCGCGGTCGAGGTGATCCTCCGGGCGATCGAGCGGGCCGGCTATCGGCCGGGTGAGCAGGTGGCGATCGCGCTCGACCCGGCCGCCAGCTCGATCCTCGTCGAGGGGACCGGCACGGGCGGGATCACCGGCCAGTACCGGCTCGAGCGCGAAGGCCGGACGCTCGATTCGGGCGAGCTGATCGACCTCTGGGAGAGCTGGATCGAGCGCTACCCGATCGTCTCGCTCGAGGACGGCCTGGCCGAGGACGACTGGGCCGGCTGGCGCGAGCTGACGGCCCGGCTCGGGTCTCGGGTGCAGATCGTGGGTGACGACATCCTGGTGACGAATCCGCGGTTCATCGAGCGCGGGATCACCGAGCAGGCGATGAACTCGGTGCTCATCAAGCTCAACCAGATCGGGACGCTGACCGAGACGATCGACGCGGTCGACCTCGCCCGGCGGGCCGGCTGGACGGCGATGGTCAGCCACCGCTCCGGGGAGACCGAGGACACGACGATCGCCGACTTCGTTGTCGCGATCGGCACCGGCCAGATCAAGACCGGGGCGCCGTCGCGCTCGGAGCGGGTGGCGAAGTACAACCGGCTGCTCCGGATCGAGGCCGAGCTCGGGTCGGGCGCGCGCTACCTCGGGCGGTCCGCCCTCGCCGGTGGGTCCGTCGGACGGTGAGCCGGCTGGTCGACCGCGGGGCGATCGTCGCGTCCTACGTCGGGATCGGGATGGCGGTCGTCATCGCGATCAGCTTCCTGCTCGTCATCCCGATCGAGCCGGTCTACTGGCTGCTCAGCCTGCCGGCCGGACTGCTCATCGGCTACTACGCGAACGCGCGGTCCGAGCGCCTGTCCGGCCGGTGGCGCCGGATCGTCGTGAACGGGTTGTTCGCGGGGTTCGTGACGGCGGCGACGATGGCCCTGATCCTGCTCGGCGTGAAGGCACTCTTCTTCTATGCCGACAACGGCTACCGCGATGCGAGCTTGGGGCCGCCCCTCGAGTGCGCCGCCGGCCCGGCCTGCGTCTACGCGCGCTACCTCGCCGCCGGCCGGGGCCCTGCGCTCGAGGCGGCCGGCGTGCGGGACGTGGCCTCGTTCACGAGCTTCTACTGGAGCCAGCAGGGTTCGAGCGCCGGCACGGTCTTCGGGCTGACGCTCGCCGGCGGCCTGGGTGGGGCGCTCGCCTATGGCCTGGCGCGGCCGAGGTCCCGGCGAACCGATCAGGCGGCTGATCCGGCCTAGGATCGGGCGGCCCGAACGTCCTGTGGCGCCGCGGTGTTCGGGCCCGCCGGGTGTTCGGGCCCGCCGGGTTTTCGGGCCCGCCGGGTGCCGGCCGTTCTGCCCAGAGCGACAAAACCGCCCGAGCGACCAGCCAGCGGACCATTTAGAGCCTCGATCGTCGTCCGGGCAGGCGCGAATCGGCCCGAACGACCCTCCAGTGGGCGGTTTCGAGCGTGGACCGCCTCCGCCAGGCACGAATCGGCCGGGTCGCCCTCGTTCGAGACGAGGCCGCGGGTCCGATCCGGGAGCGTTTCGCCCGGTTAGTCCTTCCGTGCAGAACAGGTGTCGGAGGCCGCCGAGATCGGAGGATCGCGCCCCGGGGGATCGCGCCCCGGGGCTCAGGCCTTCGTGTCGGTGGTCTTCGACTTCGCGGCGCGGGAGGTCGCCTTGGGGGCTGCCTTCGCCACGGTCGCCTTCGCCGCGGTCGCCTTCGCCACGGTCGCCTTCGCCACGGTCGCCTTCGCCACGGTCGCCTTCGCCACGGTCGCCTTCGCCACGGTCGCCTTCGCCACGGTCGCCTTCGTTGCGCCGCCGGCCGTGCCTGCCGACCGGCGGGTGGTCGTCTTCGCGGTCGGCGCGGCTGCGGTCGCTGCGGCCAGCGTGGCCGTGGCGGCGGCCTCAGCGCGCGCGGTCTTCGAGAGCGCCGCTCGGGCCTTGCCCGCGGCGGTCTGGGCGCCCTTCGCCTTGGTCGCCTTCGAGGCGGCGGCGCGAGCCTTGGCGGCCTTGACCGCGGCGGCCTTGCCGGTCGTCTTCGTCACCCGGGCGGTCGTCTGGACCGTCTCGCCGACGAGCGCGGCGTTCACCTTCCGGGCCAGCCGTGACTTCCGGCGCGCCGCCGCGTTCGGGTGGATCGCGCCGGCCTTGGCGGCCCGGTCGAGCGCGCTGAGGGCCAGGGCGAGCGCGTCCTGGGGGTCGCCCTCGAGCTGCCCGGTCGCGACCTTCACGGCCTTGGCGACGAACGTCTTGGCGGCGCTTCGGCGCGGCTGGTTGATCTCCGCCCGGCGCTCGGCCGTGCGGACCCTCTTGATGGCCGACGGCGTGCGGGCGCCGGTCCAGCCTCTGGGCTTGGTAGCCAACGTTGACGAACCTCAGGTGCGGATGCGGTTGTGGCGGCCGGAGCGTGGCGGGCAGCGCATGACATCACCCGACACGGACGCCTGATGGTACCAGAACCCGCCCCGGGCACGCAGGCGCCGGTCCGGAGGCGCGCGAGCAGGGTCCGGCACGTGCACCTGCCACCGGTGCCCGGCACGACGGCCCGCGATACGGCAGAGTAGTGCAGTGATTGCCATCCTCGGCGGCCTCGGAGCCGCGTTCCTCTGGTCGGCCGCGACCCTCGCCTCGGCACGCGCGAGCCGGCTCATCGGTGCCTCCTCGACCGTTGCCTGGGCGATGTTGATCGGG
>JAJYXX010000036.1 GCA_021801545.1 Chloroflexota bacterium
TCCAGGTCGCGATGCGCGGCGGCGCCGTCTCGGGTTTCCTCGTCGTCGCCCTCTCGCTCCTCGGCGTGTGGGCGATCTTCGCCCTCTACGGCGGGTTCGAGAATCCCGCCCAGGCCCCGTTCCTCATCGTCGGCTTCGGCTTCGGTGCATCGTTCGTCGCCCTCTTCGCCCAGCTCGGCGGCGGGATCTACACGAAGGCCGCCGACGTCGGGTCGGACCTCGTCGGCAAGATCGAGGCCGGGATCCCCGAGGACGACCCTCGGAATGCGGCTGTCATCGCCGATCTCGTCGGTGACAACGTCGGCGACTGCGCCGGCCGAGGCGCCGACCTCTTCGAGTCGACGGCGGCCGAGAACATCGGGGCGATGATCCTGGGGGTCGGTGTCTATGCCATCGCGACCGCCGCCGGCTGGCCAAATCCTGCCGCCTGGATCTTCTTCCCACTCGTCGTCCGCGCCTTCGGCCTCCTCGCCACGATCATCGCGGTCGCGTTCTTCATCCGCGGCCGCGAGGACGAGGACCCGATGAGCATCCTCAACCGCGGTTACTGGGTGACGACGATCCTGTCGGCGCTCGGGCTCGCACTCGTCACCGCGACGATGATGCAGACGGGTGGCCAGAACAGCACCGACGGTCTGCCGGTCTGGGTCTACTTCTTCTTTGCCGGCCTGGTCGGCCTCGCCACCAGCATCGCGTTCGTCTACATTACCCAGTACTACACGTCGGGCGCCTGGCGCCCGGTGAAGGAGATCGCTCAGGCGTCGAAGACCGGGCCGGCGACGAACATCATCTCGGGCGTGGCGGTCGGCTTCGAGACGACGTTCGTCACCGCGATCACGATCGGCATCGCCCTCTTCGTCAGTCACTGGCTCGGTGAGCGGGCCGAGATCGTGACCGCCGAGGGCCGCAACGTCGGGGGCATCTTCGGTACCGCCGTCGCCACGATGGGGATGCTGATGACGACGGCGTACATTCTGGCCATGGACACGTTCGGCCCGATTACCGACAACGCCGGTGGAATCGCCGAGTTCAGCCGCTCGGAGAAGGGCGCCCGCGAGATCACCGACCGGCTCGACGCGGTCGGCAACACGACGAAGGCCCTGACGAAGGGCTACGCGATCGCCTCCGCCTCGCTGGCGGCCTTCCTCCTCTTCTCGGCCTACATCGACAAGATCAACCTGATCTTCGCCCGCCAGGTGAAGCCGCTGATGCAGGCGGTCG
This sequence comes from Chloroflexota bacterium, assembly GCA_021801545.1. GTDB lineage: Bacteria > Chloroflexota > Limnocylindria > Limnocylindrales > CSP1-4 > JAKAHU01. Next base: position 1,222 of record JAJYXX010000036.1, read on the forward strand.
ACCTGGCGAACGTGAACGTCTTCATCGCGGCACTGATCGCCGCGATGCTCGTCTACCTCTTCAGCTCGCTGGCGATCCGGGCGGTCGGGACGACGGCCCAGTCGATCATCGTCGAGGTCCGCCGCCAGTTCCGGGAGATGCCCGGGATCATGGACTACACCCAGCGTCCGGACTACGCCCGCGTCGTCGACATCACGACGAGCGCCGCCCTCCGCCAGATGGTCCTGCCCGGGCTCGTGGCGGTCGGCACCCCGATCGTCGTCGGCCTCCTGCTCGGCTACCAGGCGGTGGCCGGGTTCCTCATGGTCGGCACGATCGCCGGTGTCCTGCTGGCCACGGTCCTCAACAACGGCGGTGGCGCCTGGGACAACGCGAAGAAGTACATCGAGTCCGGGCACCTCACCGACGCCGAGGGCAACGTGGTCGGCAAGAAGACCGATGCCCATGCCGCCGCGGTCGTCGGTGACACGGTCGGCGATCCGTTCAAGGACACCGCCGGTCCCTCGCTCCACGTGCTCGTGAAGCTGATCGCGACGATCACCCTCGTCCTCGCCCCGCTCTTCGTCCGCTAGAGAGGGCCGACGACCGGCCCGGACGGCACCGCCGCCCCGGTCGGTCAGGCTCCACCGATGGACATCGCCGTCCAGGCCCTCGTCATGGGGATCGTGCAGGGACTCACCGAGTTTCTGCCGATCTCCAGTTCCGGCCACCTGATCATCCTGCCGAGCCTGCTCGGCTGGAGCGATCCGTTCATCGATTCGCTCGCCTTCAGCGTCGTGCTCCACATCGGCACGCTGGCGGCGCTCCTCAGCTACTTCTGGCGCGACTGGCTCGTGCTCGTGCCGGCCGGGCTGGCGACGATCCGCGACCGCTCGACGCACGGCGATCGGCACCGCCGCCTGGCACTCAACATCGCGATCTCGACCGTGCCGGCGGTGATCGCCGGCGTCCTGCTCAACGACTGGATCGAGGCGAACGTCCGCCAGCCCGGACTCGTCGCCCTGATGCTCGTCGTCGGCGCGGCGACCCTCTGGCTCGCCGATCGCTGGGGATCGAAACTGCTCCGGATCGACGGCCTGGGCGCGCTCCACGCCCTGCTCATCGGCGCCGCGCAGGCGTTCGCCCTGATCCCGGGCATCAGCCGGTCCGGGGTCTCGATCTCGGCCGGGCTGTTCGTCGGCCTCGAGCGGGCCGACGCCGCCCGGTTCAGCTTCCTGATGGCGACCCCGATCATCGCCGGAGCCGGGCTATTCGAGCTGCGCAAGCTCGCCGGCGGCCCGTCGGGTGCCGGCGACCACCTCGTTCCGATCGTTGTCGGGCTGCTGGCGGCGATGATCGCCGGGTTTGCCGCGATCCACGTCCTGCTGCGCTACCTGCGCACGAACACAATGGCCGTCTTCGTCGCCTACCGGATCGGCCTGGCGGCGCTCGTCCTCGTCAGCCTGCTGGCTCGCTGATCGGGCGGATGTCGATGGAGGTGATGAAGCAGCTCCGCCAGCGGGCGATCCGCGACCTGCTCGAGCAGCGCCCGATCCGGACCCAGCAGGAACTGGCGGCCGCACTTCGCGAGCGGGGGTTCCGGACCACCCAGGCGACCGTCAGCCGGGACGTCGCCGAGCTCGGGCTGATCAAGGTGAGCCGCGACGGCGTCCAGGCGTACGCGCTGCCGCCGCGCCTCGTCGAGGCCGAGACGAGCGGCGAGGACCGCCTTCGCAAGCTGCTCCACGACCTGCCGATCGAGCTCCGTGAATCGGGCCTGCTCCTCGTCATCCGGACCCTGCCGGGGTCGGCCCACGCGATCGCCGCCGCCCTTGACCGTGCCCGCTGGCCGGAGGTCACCGGGACGATCGCCGGCGACGACACGGCCTTCGTGGCCTTCCCCGACCGGGGCTCGCTCCAGCGCATCCGCCGCCGGTTGCTCCGGTTCATGGAATAGGGGACCGGGCGCTCGGAGGTGGGTTACCGACTGGGCGGTCTGCAGTGCCGCTCGGCTGGCCGACGGGGCCGCCCACAACGGGGGCCGCCGGTCTTTGACACCTGGAGGAGACGGGGCTAGGATACGCGCCGGTCGAACTTCAGGCCCGCCCACGTGCCGGCGGAGGCCTGGAGTTCTTTCGCATTAGTCGGGCCCGTCGCCGGGGGCCCGCGATCGGGTTCGTCAGGCCCACAAGCGGGCCGACCGACTGCGAGCCCGCCACCGTCGATCGCTGTTCGAGTAGTTTCGGGGGCCCACCCGCCGTGAACACCAAGCCGATCTACCTCTCCAAGGAGGGCCTCGAGCGCGCCCGTGCCGAGCTCGAGGAGCTGATCAACGTCCGCCGGCCCGAAGTCGCCGCCCGGATTCACGACGCCAAGGAGCACGGCGACCTGAACGAGAACGCCGAGTACGAGGACGCCAAGAACGAGCAGGCGTTCGTCGAAGGTCGGATCCAGGCGCTCGAGGCGCTGATCAAGAACGCGACGATCATCGAGGACAACCACTCGAGCGACCACGTCCAGATCGGCTCGACCGTGGTCGTCAAGAGCCCCGACGGCGAGGAGCGCTTCACGATCGTCGGCTCTGCCGAGGCGCGACCGAACGAGGGCCGGATCTCGAACGAGTCGCCCGTCGGGCGGGCGCTGCTCGGCAAGAAGAAGGGCGACAAGGTCCTCGTCCGCGTCCCGGCCGGCGACTACAC
>JAJYXX010000007.1 GCA_021801545.1 Chloroflexota bacterium
CCGCGGCGAGGGCGGTCAGCATGTGACTCCCCTGCCCGCCCGCCAGGCGGACGACGACGCGGCCGCGCTCGTCGCGTACCGGGCTGCCCATCGTCGACCGCGCGGCGATGACCCGGATGAACGCGCGCCGGCCGTGGCTCTTCGTCACCTCAGCCTCGAGCACAGCCCGGTCGGGCGGGCGGAACAGGTCCGGGTGGCCGGCCAGGCGCCGGAGCGCCGGACGGACGAACAGCTCGAAGGTGACGAACGACGAGACCGGGTTACCGGGCAGACCGAAGAGGAGAACGGGGCGGTCGCCGGCGCGATCGGCGAGGCCGAACGCGAACGGCTTACCGGGCTGAATCGCGACCCGCCAGAGGTCGACCCGGCCGATCGCCTCGAAGGCCAACCGGACGACGTCGTATGGTCCGACGCTCACCCCGCCGCTGACGATGATCGCGTCGACCTCGTTGACCACCGACCACAGCCGCTCGACGACGTCGTCGAGCCGGTCGCGCGCGACGCCGAGCGCCAGCGCCTCGCCGCCGACCGTGCGGACGAGCGCTCGCAGCCCCGGGCCGTTCGCGTCCGGGATCCCGGCCGGCTCGAGCACCTCGCCCGGCGAGCGCACCTCGTCACCGGTGGCGAGCACGGCCACACGCGGCCGACGATGAACACGCACCGTGGCCACCCCGGAGCCGGCCGTGATCGCCACGCCGGCCGCCGAGATCTCGGTGCCGCTCGCCAGAACGACCGAGCCGGCCCGCAGGTCCTCACCCCGGCGGCGGATCGAGCCGCCCAGCGGCACTGCCTCGTGGACGAGGCACCACGCCGGCAGCTGCCCGCTCGCCTCCCGGCCGCGGGGACCGGCCTGGCCCGCCCCGTCGAGCGGGGTCGTCAGCTCGACCGGCACGACGGCGTCGGCCCCGGACGGAACGAGCGCCCCGGTCGCGATCCTGGCGGCGGTGCCGGCCGTCACGACGACCCCGGGCGCGGCGCCGGCGGCCACCTCGCCGATGATCGTGAGCCGGACCGGCGCCGCCTCGCTCGCCACGGCAACGTCGGCGGCGCGGATCGCGTAGCCATCCATCGCGCTGTTGTCCCACGGCGGCAGGTCCGTCGCGCTGTGGACCGGTTCGGCGAGGACGCGCCCGAGCGCCTCCTCGACCCCGACCGTCTCGGCCGGCAAAGGTCCCGTGACGGCGGCGAGAATCCGCTCGCGCACCTCCTCGAGGCGCAGCAGCGCGCTCATCCGATCCTCATCCGCGATCTCGGCCGGGCCAGCGTGACGACCGCGAGGGCAACGACGACGAGCACGACGAGAACGAGGATCGTCGAGACGGCGACGAGAAGACCGGCGAGACCCTCGACCACCTGGCTGTTCACACCGCGATCGTAGCGCGTCGGACGCCCCGAGCGGCGGGTCACTCCTCCTCGAGGGTCCGGGCCTGCTCCCACCAGCCCTCGACCGTCAGCTCGTCGGGCGGATCGACGCCCAGCTCCCGGGCCGCCCGCGCCACCCGGGAACGGAACGTGGCGAGGTCGAGGGCGAGGATGTCGCGCAATCCTTCGATCCCGGCCTGGACCAGCAGCCGGTGTTCGGCTGGCCCGAAGGCCGCCAGGTTGAGCATCAGCGCCTCGTCGCGCCAGGTGGCGACGTCGTTGATCGTGGCCCCGACGTGATCGGCCAGGTACTGGCGCCGGGTCGAGGTCTCCGAGACGTCGAGGAGGATGCCGGTCGTGAACACGCCCTGTTTCTCGAGTCGCTCGAGGTAGACGGGCTCGATCCGGGTCAGCTCGGTGATCGGTGGCACGAGGGTCTCATCTCTCCAGGGTCACGGGTGGGCTCGATGATGCCATGCCGGCCGGTCCCGCGCTGGCCCCGTCCGGCGCCCGTGGCTCCGGTGTCCGGGATCAGCTGCCCGGCTTGTCGCCGAAGATCGTGTAGTGCCAACTCTTCTCGGCCACGCCGGTCAGCTCGATCATCACGTGCTTGACCTGGGTGTACTCCTCGAACGAGTAGCTCGACATGTCCTTGCCGAAGCCGGACTGCTTGAAGCCGCCGTGGGGCATCTCGGAGGTCACCATCAGGTGGTCGTTCACGAGGACATGGCCGAAGTTCAGCGTCCGGGCGGCGTTCATCGCCTTGATGACGTCGCGCGTCCAGACCGAGCTCGCCAGGCCGTACTTCGTGTCGTTCGCCATCGTCAGGGCTTCCTCCTCGGTGTCGAACGGAAGCACGGCGAGGACCGGGCCGAAGACCTCGCTCTGGACGATCTCGCTGTCCTGCGCGGCGCCGACGACGATCGTCGGCCGGTAGAAGGCGCCCTGCTCGAAGCCCGACACGACCGGTCGGTAGCCACCCGTCGCGATCGTCGCCCCCGCGGCGCGGGCCCGCTGGACAAACCCGTCGACCCGGTCGACCTGGGCCTGGCTGATCAGCGTCCCGAGATCGGTGTCGGGGCCGAACGGATCGCCGACCCGGACGCTCTCGAACAGCTCGACGAGGCGGTCGAGGAAGCGCTCGTAGACCGGGCGCGCGACGTAGGCCCGGGTGGCGGCGGTACAGTCCTGGCCGCCGTTGATCAGCGCGCCGGCCGTGGCGCCGCGAGCGGCGGCCTCGAGATCGGCGTCGGCGTAGACGATGAACGGCGCCTTGCCGCCGAGCTCCAGGTGGAGCCGCTTCAGGTTCGCCGAGGCGAGGGTCTGGATCTTCTGCCCCGTTGCCGAGTCGCCGGTCAGCGAGATGAGATCGACGTCCATGTGGGCGGCCAGCGCGGCGCCGACGACCTCGCCCCGGCCGGTCACGACGTTCAGGACGCCGTCGGGCAGACCCGCCTCCCGGGCGAGCTCGGCGAGCCGGACGGTCGTCAGCGGTGTCGCGGCGGCCGGCTTGAGGACGACCGAGTTGCCCGCGGCGAGGGCCGGCCCGATCTTCCAGATCGCCATCCACATCGGGTAGTTCCAGGGCGCAATCTGGGCGCAGACGCCGATCGGCTCGCGGCGGATCATGCTCGTGTGCGAGCCGCTGTACTCCGCGGCCGCCTTCCCCTCGAGGTGCCGGACCTGGGTGGCGAAGAAGCGCAGGTTGTCCGAAGCGAAGGCAAAGTCCGAGTCCCGGCGCAGCTTGTAAGCGGTCCCGGTCTGGAGCGTCTCGAGGCGCGCGAGCTCGTCGGCGTGCTCGTCGATCAGGTCCGCCAGGCGGTTGAGGATCGCGACCCGCTCGGGCATCAGGAGGTTGCGCCAGCGCCCGTCGCGGAACGAGGCCCGGGCGGCAGCGACGGCCCGGTCGACGTCGGCCTCGGTGCCGGCCGGCACGCGCCCGACGAGCTCCCGGGTGGCCGGGCTCCGGACGTCGATCCACGCTTCGCTCGTCGACGCTGCGGGGGCGCCGTCGATGAACATCAGGTAGTCCCGGGCGACCTCGAGGGCCATGGCGCCTGCTCCTTGTCGTCGTGATCGCGCGATGCAGTCTGCGTGGCGACGAGTCTAGCGCAGCGCCGGACGCGGATCGGGGGGCTGCGCCTGATCATCCTGCGCCGTGGGATCGTCCGACCCGGGCCCCGCGCCGGACGGCGAGCGGGGGCGCACCTGGCGCGCCTGACGCACCTGGCGCGCCTGACCAGCCTGCACGAGGCCCGCGGGTCGGGCAGAATTCGGCCGGCCATGTGCAACCTGCCTCCGTCGACGGGGGCATCCAGCGGAGTCGTCCAGATGTCGCTCGATCTCGTCCTGAAGTTCGCCCACGTGCTGTCGGCCGTCGTCGCGGTCGGGGCGAACGTGACCTACGTGGTCTGGCTCCGTCTCGCGGGGCGCGACCGTGAGCGGGTCCTGTTCGCCATCTCGGGGATCCGCTTTCTCGATCGGCGGCTCGCGAACCCGCTCTACGTCGTCGTGCTCGTGACCGGGGTGGCGATGGT
>JAJYXX010000293.1 GCA_021801545.1 Chloroflexota bacterium
TTGCTCGGCACGGCCGCGGTCGAGGCCGACGAGCAGATGGAGGCGCGGTTCCCGACGCCTGCCGGTGAGCGCCGCTACCGGCTCCCGGTCGAGCTGCGTCCGGAGGTCGAGGTCCTGCGCGAACTGGCCGTCCGCTTCGCTCCGGTGCCCGGTTCGTCGCGCCCGCGGCGGCTCTATCCGCTCGAACGGCTCCCGTTCGACGAGGAGCTGGCCGCCCGGTTCGGGCAGGCCGAGGAGGCGAGGCAGTTGCTGGGCGACATCCTCGCCGACCCCGAGCTCCTCGCCGTCGCCTACAACCCGCGACGGTCCGGGGTGGCCGAGCCGGCCGGGGTTTGCGTCCGACGCGATGCGATTGAGCTGCTCGACCGGCATCGGAGGGTCCGGCTCGAGCTGATTGATGTCGCCGCCCTGTCGATCACGCTCTCGCCGCTCATCGCCCGCTTCGCGACGATCGGGTCCGGGCCCCGGATCGAGGTCTCGTTCCCGGGCCCGTTCGGCGACCGGGTGGCCGCGCTGCTGCGCGTCGCGCGCCGAGCGCTCGCCAACCTGTGAGCGCGGCGAGGTGTGCCGGACGTCAGCCGTTCGGGCACGCCGCCGGCAGCCGTTCTTCGGGGCGCGACAAACCACCTGGATCATCCATCCACCGGATCGTCCCGCGCCCTGATCGTTGGTCGAGACGAGACCCGCTGGTCCGCCGGCCGAGCGCTTCGGCCGGTTAGTTCCGCCGCGCAGAACGGGCGCCGACTGGACGCTCGGCCGGCGGCCCCGCCGCCCCCGTCGAACCAACCGGTCCCCCGGCCAGGCCCGGCGGTCCCACGGCAATCAAGTGGACGGCCGGCGCCTTGACGAGCGCCACGAGCTCCTGGCCCGGTCCGGCACCCAGCTCCTCGAACGCCTGGCGTGTCACGAGCGCGCGGAGCGGGAACCCGACGTCGAGCCGGACGCGCACGAGCGCGCCGAGCGGTTCGACCGCGGCGACGCGGCCTGGCAGGCGGTTTCGGGCGGAGAGACCGTCGAGCTGGTGGCCGGCGGGCACGAGCAGGACGTCCTCGGGGCGCAGGCTGACGAGCACCGGCGAACCGGGCGCGAGATCGGAGACGGCGACGAGCTCCCGCCCGCCGACCTGGACCGTGGCCAGGCCGCCGTGGACCGCGCGCACCGTGCCCGGCGCGAGTGTGTCGACGCCGACGACCCGCGCCACCTCGGCGTCGACCGGCCGGACGAACACGTCGGCCGTTGCTCCCACCTGGCGGACCGTTCCATCGACGATCACCGCCACGCGGTCGGCGAGCACGAGCGCCTCGGTTCGATCGTGGGTCACGAGCACCGTCGGCGTCATGAACCGCTCGAGGTGAGCGCGGAGCTCGAGCCGCAGTTCCTCGCGGGTCGGTGCGTCGAGGGCCGAGAGCGGTTCGTCGAGCAGCAGGAGGAGTGGCCGGCGGGCGAGCGCCCGGGCGAGCGCCACCCGTCGCGCCTGGCCACCGGACAGCTCGGCCGGCCGGCGCCGTTCGAGGCCCGCCAGTCCGAGGAGCGCGAGGAGCGCCCGGACCTGCTGGTCACGCTCGTGCGCGCCGCCGCCTTGGGCACGTTCGGTCCCGAAGGCGACGTTCTCCGCCACCGAGAGGTGCGGGAAGAGGGCCGAGCCCTGGGGCAGGTAGCCGACCCGCCGGACCTGGGGCGGCTCGAACGTGTCCCGTGCCACGTCCACCCAGCGCCTCCCGGCGGCGATGATCGTGCCGCGGTCCGGTCGTTCGAGGCCGGCGAGGCAGCGCAGGATCGTTGTCTTGCCCGAGCCGGACGGGCCGAAGAGGGCGAGGACCTCGCTGGCCCCGAGATCGAGCTCGAATCGAGCCGCGATCGTCGGGCCCCGCGCAAAGCGGCGCTCGAGGTCGACGCTCAGGACGCGCTTGGCCATGGACGAACGGGACGCCCGGAACCGCCGGTGGGGCGGCCGCGGACCGTGTACGTGACCGCGAGGACGACGAACGAGACGACGAGGAGCGGCAGGGCGAGCGCCGCTGCGCTGTCGTAGTCGAGGGCCTGGACGCGATCGTAGATCGCGATCGAGATCGTCCGGCTGACTCCCGGGATGTTGCCGCCGACCATGAGTACGACGCCGAACTCGCCGACCGTGTGGGCGAAGGTCAGGACTGTGGCGGTGAGGAACCCGCCGGCCGAGAGCGGCGCGGTCACCCGCAGGAACGTCTGGAGCGGCGAGCGGCCGAGCGTCCAGGAGGTCTCGATCAGCGATCGGTCGACGGCGCCGAACGCGACCGTCAGTGGCTGGACGGCGAACGGCAGGCTGTAGATGACCGAGGCGACGAGGAGGCCCTGGAAGGTGAACGGAAGGAGCCCGATACCGAGCGTCTCGGTGAGCCGACCGAGCGGACCGGCCGGTCCCATCGCGAGGAGCAGGTAGAAGCCGAGCACGGTGGGTGGCAGGACGAGCGGCAGGGCGACGACGGCCTCGACGAGGCCTCTCCAGCGTCGGGTCGAGAACGCGAGCCAGTGGGCGAGCGGGGTCCCGAGCGCGAGCAGGATCACGGTCACGAGGAACGCCAGCCGCGCGGTCAGCCAGATCGCCTGCCAGTCCACGGTCAGGGCCCCGGCAACCGGAAACCGTATCGGTCGAGGATGGCGCGACCCTGCGGCCCGAGGACGAAATCGAGGAAGTGGCTCGCCGTCTCGGGATCACCCGGCCCGCGGAGGACGAGCGCACCCTGCTCGATCGGCGGGTAGCTCTCGGGCGGGATCGCCCACCAGCGTCCCTGGTCCCGGAGCGTCGGGGCGAGCGCGAGCGAGAGGGCGATGATCCCGACCTCGGCCGCGCCCGACTCCACGAACTGGGCGGTCTGCGAGACGTTCTCACCGAGCACGAGCCGGTCGGCGACCCCGGCGTCGAGGCCGGCACTCCGGAGGGCGGCCACCGCCGCCCGGCCGTACGGGGCGTGCTCCGGGTTCGCGATCGCGATCCGGCGGACGGCCGGGTCGAGGAGGACGCTCAGGCCACGGCCTTCGACATCGAGTGAGGAGGCGGTCGGGACCCAGAGCACGATCCGGCCGACGGCGTACGGGCGGGTCGGGCCGGCGCCCAGACCGGCCGCCTCGAGCCGGCGCGGGTAGTCGATGTCGGCCGAGAAGAACAGGTCGAACGGGGCGCCGTTCGAGATCTGGGCGTAGAAACTACCCGACGAGCCGTACGTCACCTCGACGTGCGTCGCCGGCACAATCCGGGCGTAGGCGGCGACGATCTCGTCCATCGCGAACCGCAGGTCCGCGGCCGCTGCGACGGTGATCGTGACCGCGGCCTCGGCCGGGGGGGTGCCCGGGGAGTCGCCCGGGGCGTCACCGGGCGTCGAGCCCGCCGTCTCGATCGGGCCCGCGGCGGCGACACAGCCCGCGAGCGCCACGAGGCTCGAGAGCAGGAGGACGATCGCGCCTCGCGCTCGATCAGCCATCGTCGGGTTCGCGGGTGGCATCGCTGCCGGGTCCACGCCGCGGCCGGGGGGCCGGGACCTCGACGATGACGTTCGTCGCCTTGACGACGCACACGACCTCGTCACCCGGCCGCAGGCCGAGCTCGTCGACCGCCTCGGCGGTCATCAGGCTGACGAGCCGGTGCGGCCCGGCCTGGACCTCGACGACGGCGGCGACCCGGTCGCGCTCGACGCGCGTCACGATCCCCTCGAAGCGGTTCCTCGCCGAGCCGGCCACGATCGCGCGCTCGCCTGCCGAACGGCGGCGCTCGGCGAGGAGCGCGGTGACGTCGTCGAGCGCGACCTGGCGCTGCCCGCCGGCGGACCGGCTGACCGGCAGGCGCCCATCGGACTCCCAGCGCCGGATCGTCTCGACCGAGACACCGAGGATCTCCGCCGCCTGCCCGATTCGGATCAAGGTG
>JAJYXX010000103.1 GCA_021801545.1 Chloroflexota bacterium
GCGTCGACGCGGTCGTCCACCTCGTCGCGATCCCGCGCGACCGGACCGGCGGCGCGGACCTGCGACGCGTCAACACCGAGGGCACGCGGAACATCCTCGAGGCGGCGACGGCCGCAGGCGCTCGACGGTTCGTCCACCTCGGTGGGCTCGGCATCGAGGACAACCCGGAACTTCACTTCGCGAGTTCGAAGGCGCAGGCCGAGCGGCTCGTCGCCGCGAGCGGCCTGGACTGGACGATCCTCAAGCCCTCGCTCCTCTGGGGCGAGGGCGACGGTTTCTTCAACATCATCGCTGACCTCGTCCGCCGGTCGCCGGGGGTCGTGCCGGTGCCCGGCGACGGTACGGCGCGCTTCCAGCCGCTGGCGGTGACTGATCTGGCCCGGATCATCCGGCTCTCGATCGAGCGGCCCGAGACCGTCGGTCGGGCGTACGAGATCGGGGGCCCGCGTGCCTGGACGTACCGCGAGATCACCCGTGAAGTGGTCACCGCCCTGGGTGCGCGGCGGGCGATCGTGCCGCTGCCGGTGCCCCTGATCCGGCTCGCGGCCGGGACCGCCGAGCGACTGGGGATCCCGTTCCCGGTCGCCACCGACCAGCTCCGCCAGCTGCGTCTGGACAACGTCGGGCCGCTGGATGCGGTGGAACGCGGCTTCGGGTTCGCGCCCCGGGCGATGGAGGGCCAGCTCGGCTACCTCCGGCGCCCGAAGCGCGAGCAGGAGCCGGCCTACGTGGGCGGCCGGTGATCGGTTTCCTGCGCCGTCTCGCCCTCGCCCTCGGCTGGCTCGCCTGCACCGCCCTCCTCGCCTTCGGCTCGGCCGGTCTCGTGGCCGGCCTCTCCCACGACGAGCCCGGCACGCCGGCCCGGGCCGAACTCACCTGGGCCGCCGACGAGGCGATCCGCCCGTCGCTCGCGATCGCCGCTGACGACCTGCTCCGGCTGTCCGGCGACGTCACGGAGCTCGGGCGGCTCGGGCGGATCGCGCTCGCGGCGCTCATCGGCCGCAACCTCGACGGGCTGGCCTCCGCGATCACCTCGGGGACGAGCCTCGTGACCTCGATCGACAGCCAGACCGCGGCGCTGCGCGGGCGCCTCGCTGCCCTGCCCGGCGTCGGCCCCGGCATGGAGGGGCGTCTCGGGCCGGAGGTTCGGGCGGAGTACGCGGCGATCCTGGCCGCGCTCGAGAACACCGCCGGGCTGCGCGAGTCGTGGGCGACACTCACCGCCGGGAGCGCGGCGGCTGCGCGCCTGGCGACGCTTCTCGCCGACCACGACCGGTACGCGGCTGCGGCCGCGAAGGACGGCAGTCGCGGTTCGTACAGCCCGGCGCTCACGGAGCTGGCCGCCGCGACGGCTGCACTCGACGAGGCGCAGGCGCTGCGCGACGTGCTCGCCAACACGGCCGACGTCACGGTCCTCGACCAGTGGCTCGGCCGGAACCGCGATCTCGACGTCGCGCTCGCCCGCCTCTATCGGGCACTCCGGACATCGAACGGCACGGTGACGAAGGAGGTCCGTGAGGCGGCGGCAGCCGAGCAGGCTGCCCAGCAGCGCCTGCCGCCGGACACGCGCGGCCTCGTTGTCATCATGGCCGACATCGCGCGGGGCGGCCTGAACCAGGCCGTCATCACGATCGAGCTCGCAAAGGGGAAGCTCGCCGCCGCGGTCGACGCCCTCGATGGGGCGGCGGCCTCCGGTCCGGCATCCCCCGGCCCGACGGCCGAGCCGCTGGCGCATCCCACCCCCTGATCTGGCGCGCGGTAGACTGCGTTCGATCCCCGTCCACGCCAGCGACGGCGGCCTGATCTCGCCGCCGGGAGGACCCACGCCCGATGCAGTTCCGTGTCGTCACCGACCAGCCCTGGGATGTCCAGGCCGACGTGCTCGTCGTCCCGATCGTCGGTGAGCCCGCGTTCGGCGGGTCGCTCGACGAGCTCGATCGCCGGACGGACGGTGAGCTTCGTGCGCTCGCCGCCTTCGGCGAGTTGCGCCCGAAGCGCTATGCGACGGCCCTCGCGGCCCCGGGCCGGTTGCCGGTCGGGCGGGTGCTCACCGTCTCGGCAGGCGATCCTGGCGGGGTCGACCGCGAGATCGTCCATCACCTTGCCGCCGCGGCCGAGCGTCGGCTCGGCGGGCGGACCGTGCGACGCCTCGCCTTCTGGCTGGGGGACCTGGCCGACCGCTTCGAGGGTGACGCGGCCGTCGTCGCCGGGATCCTCGCCCGGGGCCTCGTCGAGGGTGGCTACGAGCCCGGCGCGATCTACCGCGAGACGGTCGAGGGCGCGCCACCGGTGCTCGACGAGGTGATCATCGTCGCCCCCGGGACCGATCCAGCGGCCCTCGAGGCGGCCGTTCGGCGCGGCCAGATCATCGGCCAGGGCGCGAACACCGCGCGGACGCTCGCCAATCGCGCCTCGAATGACGTCAGCCCGTTCGTGCTCGCCGAGGAGGCCAGGGCGATCGCCGCGCACCACGGGCTCCATGTCGACGTCATCGGTCCCGAGCGGGCGACCGAGCTCGGGATGGGGATGTTCATAGCGGTCGGGCGCGGCAGCGACAACCCGCCCCAGATGATCGTCCTGCGCTCGGGCGGTGAGGGCGAGACCGATGCTCTCGGGCGGCATCTGGCGATCGTCGGCAAGGGTGTCTGCTTCGACTCGGGCGGGATCAGCATCAAGCCGTCCGAGCGGATGGAAGAGATGAAGATGGACAAGACGGGGGCCGCGACCGTGATCGCCGCGATCGCGACCGTCGCCCAGCTCGCCCCCGGGACGCCCCTGCTCGCGGTCGCCCCGGCCGTCGAGAACATGCCCGGTCCCCACTCGACCCGACCGGGCGACGTCGTCCGCGCGCTCAATGGTAAGTGGGTGGAGATCACGAACACGGACGCCGAGGGGCGGCTGATCCTCGGCGACGCGCTCACCTATGCCGAGCGGCTCGGGGCGACCCATCTGGTCGACGTCGCGACGCTCACCGGCGCCGTCGGGCGGGCATTCGGCAACCTCGTCACCGGCGCCTTCGGCACCCCGCAGGACTGGTACGAGGCGGTCGCGGCGGCCGGCGCGCGGGCGGGCGAACGGTACACCCAGATCCCGCTCGTCGACGACTACGTTCCGGACATGGAGAGCTGGTACGCCGACCTCCAGAACGCTGGCCCCGCCGAGGCCTCGCTCGTCAAGAGCGGTCTGTTCATCCGGGAGTTCCGGACCAGGCCGTGGGCTCATCTCGACATCGGGGGCACCGCCTACTTCCGCAAGCCGACCGCCTACGCGCCGCGCGGCGCGACCGGCGTGACGCATGCCACCCTCGTCGAGCTCGCGCTCGCGGGGGCACGGTCCGCCTGACCGACCGGATGAGGCGGACCGACCGCTCGAGCAGCAGCGCGTCGTGATCGAGCCGTTCGGTCTCGTCCTCGGGCTCGTCGGCGTCGTCTGGGGTCTCCTCGCCGACCGGATCTCGGCCCGCTGGCCGCCGCACGAGGACGGATCGGCCCGGCCGCCCGACTGGCGGACCGTTCTCGTGCCCTGCGTCGGCGGCGCGGCGATGGCGGCGCTGCCGGGACGGTTCGGCGACGCCGGGCCGGTCGAGATCGCCCTCTTCGGAGGCTATTTCCTCGCCCTCGTCCTCCTCCTCGCGACCGATCTCGACCAGCGACTTCTGCCGGATCTCGTGACCCTGCCGCTCATCCCGGTCGTCCTCGTCGTCGGGCTGGCCGGGGCGAACCCGCTGGTCCGGGACGACCTGCCGGCCGCGATCGCGGTGGCGGTGGGCCTGCCGCTCGTCCTGTTCGTTCTCTCGATCCCGTTCGGCTTGGGCGCGATCGGGATCGGCGACCTCAAGCTCCTGGTGAGCGTCGGGCTGATCGCCGGGCTGTCGCGGACGATCG
>JAJYXX010000405.1 GCA_021801545.1 Chloroflexota bacterium
GTCGGGCTCGTAGGCGCGGCGGAAGTCGGGGAAGTGGGCGGCGAGCTCGGCGACGATCGCCGGGTCGACCGGCTCGTCCATCCGCGGGCGGACCTCCACGTCCGACGCGTTGAACCGCTTCTGCCAGGCCGAGGGCAGAGTGATGACGCACTCCCCGCCGATGAACTCCGACCAGTGGAGGTGGTGACGGATCGCCGCGGCGAGGGGGCGCGCCCGGAAGCCGCGCTCGCGGAACATCCCGTACGCCCGCTTGAAGACGGCGATCCCCGACCAGGGGAGGGCGGCCGGGTCGGCAACGATGCCGTCGCGTTCGGTCTGGACCCGCAGCCAGTCCTCGAGTCGCCCGACCATGATCGTGATGACCGGGCCCATCCGGTCGGTCGCGAGCCCGTCGGCCTCGCGCCGGCGGAGGCCGCGCTCGACCGCCTCGGCGGCGGCGACCGCCTGGGCGACCGAGAAGCTGACGGTGCAGTTGACGCTCACGCCCCGGTAGGTCGCCTCCTCCATGACCGAGACACCGACCGCGGTCGCCGGAAACTTCACGATGATGTTCGGGGCGAGCGAGTCGAAGTGGACGCCGTGCTCGAGCATCCGGTCCGGGGTCCGGAAGAACGTCGGGTTGGTCTGCATCGAAAGCCGGCCCTTGCGACCGCCGTGCTCGACGAACGCGGGCTCGAGAAGCTTCGCGCCGCGGAGCGACATCTCCTCGACGACCGCCCAGGCGAGGTCGACCTCCGTCCAGGCGGGGTGCTCGGTTGCGAGGGCGCGCGTTCGCTCGCGCCAGTGGCCCGGGTCCTTCTTCCAGACGTCGTGGACGATCGTCGGGTTCGCCGTCGCGCCGACGGCGCCGAACGCGATCGCGTACTCGAGCTCGTCCACCGCGCATGAGTCGTTCCAGATGTCGGTCGGCGTCGCGGCGACGGTTCGCCCGAGCGGGCCGAGCGTTGGGGCGTCCAAGGCGTCTCCATCCCTCCCGTTGACACGATGTCTCCACATGGTATCCTCGCCGCGCCGAAACGCAATCGATTACACGTGAGCCCGCCGGCGGCCGCCTTCGCGAGGCCGGCGCCCGGCGAGAGGGAACGGCCCGAGGAGGCTGTCGCTTGAGCGATCGTCCACGCCAGCGCCTCTCGGGGGCCGAGATCGTCGTCGAGTACCTCGTCCGCCAGGACGTCCCGTACGCGGTCGGCATCCCCGGCCACGGCGACTGGTCGCTCGTCGACGCCCTCATCGATCGCTCCGACGCGATCCGCATCGTCCAGGTCATGCACGAGCAGTCCGCGGTTCACGTCGCCGACGGCTACTACCGCGTGACCGGCCGGCCACTTCTCGCGTTCACGAGCATCGGCCCCGGCCAGGCGAACACCGTCATCGGCATGGCGACGGCCTACTCCGACTCGACCGCCGTGATGCTCATGACCGGTTCGGCGCACACATACATGCGCGGCCACGGCCTCTTTCAGGAGTTGGAGCGCCGCCACGGCGCGGACAACCCGCGGATTTTCGAGCCGGTCGTCAAGGAGTGGTGGCAGCCGTCGCGGGTCGACGAGCTCCCGTTCGTCCTCCATCGGGCGTGGAACCAGATGCTCTCCGGGCGGCCGGGCCCGGTCCTCCTCGACCTGCCGATGGACGTCCAGGCCGACTCGGCCGACGTCGTCATCCCCGATCCTGACGAGCGGGAGGCACGCCGCGGACCTCGCCCGGCGGTCGATGACATCGAGCGGGCGGTGACCCTCCTCCTCGCCGCCCGCCGCCCGGTCGTCGTCGCCGGCGGTGGCGTCATCCTGGCTGAGGCGTGGGCCGAGCTGACCGCGCTGGCCGAGCGACTCGGCGCTCCGGTCGTCACGACGTGGCAGGGCAAGGGCGCGATCGATGAGACGCATGAGCTTGCCGCGCTCACGATCGGCGATACCGCCTCGACGTGCGGCAACGCTCTCGCCGCCGCCGCCGACGTCGTCCTCGCCGTCGGCTGCCGGTTCACCGACTGGTCGGCCTCGTCCTACAGGAAGGGCGTCACATTTTCGATCCCCACGTCGAAGCTCATCCAGCTCGACGTCGACGCCCGCGAGATCGGCAAGAACTACCCGGTCGCCGTGCCGCTCCTGGGCGACGCGAAGGCTGGTCTCGCCGATCTCCTCGCCGCCCTGGGACCTGGGGGCGGCCCGGCCACGTACCGCACGATCGCCTACTTCGAGGAGATCCAGGCCCGGAAACGGGCGTGGTTCGAGCAGGTCGAGGTGAAGTCGGGCAGCGCGAACGTGCCGATGACCCAGGCCCGGGCCGTCCGGGAGATCCAGGCCGCGACCCGCCCCGACACAATCGTCGTCACGGGCGCCGGGCTGCCGCAGGGGATGGTCAAGCAGCGCTGGGTGACGCGGCTGCCGCGGACGCATGTCACGTCGGGCGGCTTCTCGACGATGGGCTTCACCCTCCCCGCGGCGATCGGCTGCCAGCTCGCCGCGCCGGACCGGCAGGTCGTCGCGATCTGCGGCGACGGCGACTTCCTCCAGTCGATGCAGGAGCTCGCGGCAGCGGTGATGCTCGGTGTCCCGGTCTGCACGGTCATCCTCGACAACTCGGGCTGGATCAGCATCAAGGGCGGCCAGCAGACGTTCTTCGGGCGGACCGCCGCCACCGACTTCCTCCGCCCCGACGGCTCGCTCTATTCGCCCGACTACGCGGCGATCGGGCGCGCGTTCGGGCTCCACGCCGAGCACGTCGACGACCCGGCCAACGTTCGACCCGCGATCGAGCGGGCGCTCGCCTCAGGCGGGCCGTCGCTCGTCGCGATCACCGTCTCGCGCGATCTCGCCGACGCCGGTCCCGATAAGACCGGCTGGTGGGACGTCCCAGTCCCCGAGTGCCATCCGGACCAGCGGGCCGCTCAGCTCGCCGGCCGGGCCGAGGAGCAGCACCTGTGACCGTGGCCGCCACGACCTCGTCCGTCCCGCGCTCCGGCCTCCGTCGCCCGGACGACCCGCTTGCCCGCGCCTCGATCGGCGTCGTCCCGATCCCCTGGAACAACGCCGATTTCCCCGACCTTACCCCGTTCGTCCCGGCCGACATCGTCCTCGACGAGATCGCCCGGCTCGGGTTCGAGGGGACCCAGGCGGGGATCGGCTTTCCGGGAGGGCCCGAGCTCGCAGTCGAGCTCAGCCGTCGCGGGCTCCGCCTCGCCGAGGTCTACGCCGCTCTCCCGTGCGGGCCGGCCGGGCCGGCGCCGGACGCGCTCGAGGTCGGGCGCGACCGCCTCCGGGCGCTCGTCGCGGCCGACGGCGAGGTCCTCGTCGCCGCGCTCGATCTCTCGCCCGGCCGCCAGGAACAGGCCGGCCGCGCCGCGGCCTCCGGGACCCCGCGTCTACCCGACGACGCGTGGGGCGAGCTCGCGCGAATCCTCGAGACGCTCGCGGCCGAGGCAGAGGCAAGCGGCCGGCGGGTGGAGTTCCACCAGCACGCCGGGACGTACGTCGAGACACCGGACGAGCTGGATCGGCTCGTCGGCGCGCTCGATCGGGCGGCCGGTCCCGGCGCGTCTCGTGTCGGGCTGTGCCTCGACGTCGGCCACTACACGGTCGGCGGCGGCGACCCGGTCGCGGCGCTCCGTCGCTACGGTGAGCGCGTGGCCCACGTCCATCTCAAGGACGTGGACCCGGACGTCCTGGCCGACCTGCGCACCGGACGCCTCGGCGGCTTCCTCGATGCGCTCCGCGCCCGGATCTACACCGAGCTCGGCGCGGGCGTCCTCGACCTAGCCGGCGTCCTCACCGTCCTTGCCGCGCGCGACTACGCCGGCTGGCTGATGGTCGAGCAGGACACGACGTGGACGCCGCCGTCCGAGGCCATGGCGATCGCCCGGCGCGTGCTCGATTACGCGAT
>JAJYXX010000119.1 GCA_021801545.1 Chloroflexota bacterium
TCTACGAGCTGCTCGGGCTGTCGCCGGAAATCCCGCCGACCGACTTCACGATCGGCATCGATGAGCCCGCGGTGGTGGCCGAGCGTGCCCGGCGGGCGGCCCGCTTCCCGGCCCTGAAGATCAAGGTTGGCGGCCCGTCGGACGTCGAGACGCTCGAGGCGGTGCGGGAGGTCTATGCCGGCCCGATCCGGATCGACGCGAACACCGCCTGGCAACCGGAGACGGGCGCCAGGCTGATCCCCGAGCTCGTCCGGCTCGGCGTCGAGCTGATCGAGCAGCCGTTCAAGGCGCACCGGCTCGACCAGACGCGCTGGCTCCAGGAGCGCTCGCCCCTGCCGATCGTCGTCGACGAGAGCGCGGTGACGATCGAAGACCTCGACGGACTCGTGGGCGTCTGCGCGGGCGTGAACGTCAAGCTCGCCAAGTGCGGCGGGGTGGGGCCCGCGAAGCGGATGCTCGAGCGGTCGCGGGAGCTCGGCGTTCGCCGGTTCCTCGGCTGCATGGAGGAGACGTCGGTCGGGATCGCGGCCTCGGCGGTGGTCGCCTCGCTCGCCGACTGGGTCGATCTCGACGGCTGCCTGCTGCTCGCGTCCGACCCCTTCGAAGGCCTCGAACTCGACGCCGACTGTCGCTGGATCCTGCCGGCGCGGCCGGGTCTGGGGGTCGCTCGCCGGTCCGCCTGACCGCCGCCGACTGGCGCGGCGACGCATTCCGGGAGGGTGAGCGAGAGCCCGCCGAAGGCCCGCCGGGGTGTTCGCTCGAACGTCCGTTCGTGTGGATAAGTTGGTGGACGAGTTCGTGGACAAAGGACCTTCCGGCGGCCTCGCGACCCGCCTACGATGACCCTCTGACCGGTCGGGCGGATCCTGGAGGGGGACGCGGACCGGGGAGGTCCAGGGTCGGAGACCGAGCGTGACCGCATGCATCGCGGCGCCGTCAACGACCCCATCGAACGCGCAGGCAGGAGGGCACTCGATCGATGGAATTCCCGAAGCGGGTCGAGCATGAGCCCTCGCCTGAGGCCGTCGACTTTATCCGGTTCTGCTATCGGCGCCGACGCGTCGGCTGGCCGGAGATCTACGATGAGATGTGCGCGGTGGCGGGCCGAGGCCTGTACCACGGCTGGACGCACGCCGAACTCTCCGACCACGGGATCAGGTTCAGCCTCTTCGACCTGCCCGGTCTCGCGGCGCTCGTCGGTCGGGTGATCGCCGACGAAGACACGTCCCGGCGCGCGGGCCGGGTGCCGTTCATGCCGCGAACGAGCGGATTCCCAGCCGGGCCGGTTCGTGACACCTCGACCGAGGAGCGGGTCGCCGTGGTGCCCGGGGTGCTGGCCGCCGCACCTGCCGTGAACTGATCCGGGGCGCCGCCGCGGCGGCGCGCCGGGGCACTGGGACGGCGGTCAGGCCCGAATTCGACGGCGCGCCATCTCGGCTTCGATCTGGCGTTCGGCCTCGACGTAGCGGTCGATCTGTGCTCGCAGCTCGTTCGCCTCGGGGGTGTAGAGGTGGACCTGCTGCTGGAGGATGTAGCTCAGCCGGCGGCTCGTCATCCGCGCGTGGTCCAGGTTCTTCATGAGGACGAGCGGATCCATCGCTGCGAGGTCGGACGGGTGGTACATCTGCTTCATGGCGGCATTCTAGCGGCGCAGGACGAACTCAGACGACCCGCAGGCGCCTGGGTGGCCAGTCCCAGTCGACCTGAGACTTGGTGCCCCCGAGCGCTCGCCGACGGCCAGCTTCGGTTGCCCCCAGGACGAGCAGCCGGTCGGTCTTCGTCGCCCGCCCGGCCTCCTCGCCCCACAGTTTCGTCATCTTCCGATCGGCGCTGATCTCGTCGGTCGCGATCCCGGCCAGGCGGAAGCCCTCCGGCGCGGCCGCCGCCTCCCAGACCTGGCCGGCGAGCCCGACCCCGCTCGAGATCCGCCGCCCCCGATCGAGCTCGACGTCACCGATGACGAGGACGACGACGGCGTCGCCGGCCAGAACCGCGCGCAGGCCGGCGAGGACGTCGCGCATGAAGGCGAGATAGGGCTCGCGGTGGTGGGCATCGTCGAGCTGCTCGTCGATCGCGCGCGCATCGAAGCCCAGGAACCAGGTCCGGAGCCAGTTGTAGTAGCCGTACTTCACGACCCGCAGGTAGGGCGGCGAGGTCACGACGAGCCGTGCCCGATCGGGCAGGCCACGGGCACGGAGTGCGTCACGGGCGCGGCCGCCCGCATCCCGGGCGTCGCCGAGAAGGGCCAGTCCGCGACCGGGCGGGATCGGCTGGCGGAAGAGCCGGTCGAGCTTGCGCTCGAGGCAGTCGAAGACGTCGCGCTCCGGGGAGCGAACGCCGGTCCGGGCGGCGAACTCGCAGACGTAGCGCGGGGCCATGCTGAACGTATTCGGCATGATCTCCGAGAGGTAGCTCGCGCTCTTGCCGTGCAGGATACCGGTGATGGCGGCGGCGAGGAACCGATCGGTGCACACGTCGAGCTGGAGCGTCGAGCGAACGAACAGGAGCTGGGCGAGGGTGCGGTGATGGAAGGCAATCGCGACCTCGGCCGGAATCGCCTCGAAGTGGCCGGCGGCGCCAGGTCGATCTCCGCTCCCTGCCCGCGGTACGCAGGCACCCGCGGCAGACGGATCGGCCGCCACGTCCCTGGCCAGTGGCTCCCAGGTGGTCGACTCGGCGGCCCAGCCGAGGCGGAGCGCGGCGACGCGCATCTGCGCCTCGGCAAGGGTCGGCGGCTCGACCTTCGCCGAGGTCAGAAGATGGGCGAACGGGTTGAGGTCGTTCCCGACGCCCACCCGCCTCTCGGCGGCGGCCTGGAGTGGCGTCGTGCCACGGCCGCTGAACGGATCGAAGACGACGTCGCCGGGCCGCGAGTAGCGGGCGATGAAGGCGTGGGCGAGGCCCGCCGGGAAGCTCGCGAGGTACGAGCACATCGGGTGGAAGCTGTGACCCCAGAGCCGCTGCTGGGCCTTCCACTCCGGTTCGATCTCGAAGGGCGGCAACTCGACCGGCAGGTCGAGCGCGAGCTGTGATGCGCGACGAGGAGACACGCTGGGCGACGTCCTCCGCTTCCCGGGTGATGCCGTGTGAGGCGAGGGTCGCGGAGTGTAGCACGGGCGATCGGTCCGGCGATGCGCGGTCCGGCGATGCGCGGTCCGGCGATGCGCGGTCCGGCGATGCGCGGTCCGGCGAAGGACTATCCTACCGCGCGTGGTCCCTCGGACCAGTGCTGTTGGCGGCCTTTGAGCGGGTCGCACGGCAGTGCCGATCGGAACTGGCTCTCGCTCGGCAAGGGGCGTAGATTCAACGTGAGCCCGACGCGAAACGCGAAGCTGCCCTCCGGGGTGGCCTCGTCCTCACCGTCCGGAGATGATCACCCGGCGAAGAGGCTCCGTCGGGCTCTGATTGCGCCCTCTTCGTGCCGCGGTCTTTGCGAGGTCGTGCCGTGGTCGCCGTTCGACCGCAACGCGGCCAGCCCCTGCCCGGCCGTGCCGCGGTCGGCACCTGGCCGTACCGCCGTCGACACGCCGCACATTCCTCCTCATCGTGCGTGGAGCGAGCACTACGCGGCAGCCCGCTCCGCCCGGACGGCTCCGAGGTGCCGGGAAGCGCCGGGAAGCGCCAGATCGTCACCCACAATGACCCCCCACGTGCGCAATACGGAGAAGGGGTCCTCCATCTGGGTGCAGTAGACTCCGGGAGTGTCGCAACAGCTGCCGCGGGCCGGGGTCGACTACCCGGGCTCGTCTGCCGATCTCCTGAGCTGGTTTCCCGATGACGCGGCCTGTCTCGACTATCTCGACTGGCTCCGCTGGCCGGATGGCTTCGTCTGCCCGCACTGCGGCGGGCGGAGGGCATGGCGTCTCGCCGACGGC
>JAJYXX010000041.1 GCA_021801545.1 Chloroflexota bacterium
CCGTCCTCCTGCGTGACGGCCACGACGTCGCCCTCCTGACGACCGGTCTCCAGGCAGCCCGGACGCTGGAGGCGGCCGACCTCCTCGCCGCCGACGGGATCGAGGCGCTCGTCCTCCACCTGCCGACCGTCAAGCCGCTCGACGCCGACGCGGTCGTGGAGGCCGCTCGCCGGACGGGGGCCGTCGTCACGACCGAAGATCACTCGATCGTCGGCGGCCTCGGCAGCGCCGTGGCGGAGGTGCTCGCCGAACGGCTGCCGACCCCGCTGCGCCGGGTCGGGACGCGCGACGTCTACGCAGAGTCCGGCCCGAACGAGGCGCTGCTCGAGAAGTACGGGCTGACGGCCCGCCACGTCGCCGACGCGGCGCGCTCGCTGTTGCAGGGCGAGTCCAAGCCCCGGACCCGCTGAGGGCTGGCCTTCGTCGCGCTGCCCGCGCCAGCTCCTCGCCGTCGCGGGGGAGTTGACGCCAGGCCGTCCGGCACTGTCCGCCGGACGGCGACCGACCTACGCTCACGCCCGCAAGCGCCCGCGTCCGGCGGGCGTCGGGCCGGCGTCCCGCTCCCGGAGGTGCGCTCGTGCGGGTGTGCGACGTCATCGAGTGCAGCGGCGTCCCGTGCCCCGACGTGGACCGGTCCGCCTATCTCGTGCCGGATGTCGACGTCGACCCGGGCGCGGTCTCGATCATCCTCGTCTCGGAGTGCTCGCCGCCCGATCCCGCCGACGGCTACCACGGGCCCGGCGATCCCCTGTTCGCGCGAACGACGGTCGCGGCCTTCAACGACGCCGGCGTCGCGGTCTCGTCGGTCGCCGACATCCTCGCCCGAGGCGTCTACCTCACGACGGCCGTGAAGTGCGCGAAGACCGGTTCTGCCATCGATCCGGGCACCATCCGCGCGTGCTCCGGCCTCCTCGAGCGCGAGATGGGGCTCTTCCCGAACGCGCGAGTCCTGCTGCTCATGGGCGACGTCGCGATCCGGGCGGTCAACGAGATCGCGAAGCGGGCGGGCGAGCCGCGCGTCGTCCCGGCCGGCGCGACATACCGGATCCGCGGCGGCGAGTTCCGGTTCCGGGGCCTGCGGGTGCTGCCCTCGTATCTCCAGGCGGGCCCCGCGTTCTTCATCGAGAAGAGCAAGCGCCGGATGATCGCGGAGGACATCGCGAGGGCGTTCGAGATCGCCGCAGGAGGCTGAGCCGGCTGGCCCGCGGACAGCTTCGATCTCGCACCCAGGCCGCATCAGAACCTCAGGTCAGTGAGGGTGCGCCAATGGATCGGCGTCCAAGGCACTGAGCCTCGTCTGGGGCGTCTGGCGCAACGGCCAGGACGTCGACCCCAAACTGGGGGCTCGAGGCTTGACAAGACCCTACGGGATCTAGGACTCCGTCGACAGCGGGATCGAGTGGACCAGGGCGAGCCTCCAGGTCTCGCCTTCGCGGCGCCAGATCATCGTGGTGGGGGCCTCGATCGCGCAGCTCGTGCCGTCGAAGACGTAGGTCTGACGCAGCATGCAGGTCTCGACCTCCACGTCGCCCCACGCGCGCACGTCGACAGCGTCGATCGTCGAGTGGATGTCCGTCATGCGCGGGAGGTTGTCGCGCAGGTAGGCTTCCAGCGCCGGCCGCCCGCGCACCCACCCGCGCGTGATCTCGTCAGCCGCCTGCGGGTCATCGGCCCACTGCGCGAGCAGTCCAGCCTCGTCCTTCGCGTCGAGCAGGCGGAAGAACTCGGTCGTCCGGGTCGCCGTGAAAACGTTGGTCGGCATCTGAGACCTCCCGGGGCGCGTCGCCCCTTCCAGCCGGGTCGGTCTCGCCAGTGGCTCGGCGCGGTCCCGGCGGCACGTTTCTGGCCCGCACGTCATCGCTCCCCGCTGGCGGGAGCATCGTTCGGTCGGGCGACTCCTGCCAAGTGCCGTTGGTCATCAGACGCGGCGGGAGGTGATGGCGCCGTTGGCCAGGGTGCGGCAATGTCACCTGATGAGGGATTTGAGGGATCGCCGCTGTGGCGAGCGGGACCGGGCCTGTGATACCGTCGCGCGTCGTGAGCGTCGAGATCCGCAACGTGGCAGCCGGCCTGTGGCTGTGGCGGCAGCCGCACTGGGAATGGCGCGAGGGCGACGACTGGGAGCCCGAGGTCTCGTCGTTCGCGGTCGAGTCGCAGGGCGAGATCGTGCTGCTCGACCCGCTCGCGCCGCCACCGAGCGCCGGCGAGGTCTGGACGCGCCTCGACGCCCACCGGCCAACGGCGATCGTCGTCCTGAAGCCGGACCACGTGCGTGACGTCGACCTGTTCGCGCGCTGGTACGGCGCCCCGCGTACGGGCCGTGGCTGTTCTGGAGCGGCGACGCGCCGAAAACCAACCTGACGCCCGTGCGACCCGGTGACGAGCTCCCCGGCGGGTTGCGGGCGTTGTACGACGGGCGCGGCTCGATGGAGACGCCCGTCTACCTGCCCGAGCAGCGCGTGCTCGTGTTCGCCGACGGGATGACGGCGCCCGGCGGCGTGCTCCGCGTGTGGTGGAACCCGACCCTCGAGGAGCGGACACTCCCGGCGCTGCGCGCCATGCTCGACCTCCCGTTCGAGCGTGTCCTCGTCTCGCACGGCGAGCCGGTGCATGACCGGGCGGCATTCGAGGCCGCCCTCGAGCGTGAGCCGTGGTCTCGCCCGAGCGGAGCGTAGACGAGGGCGGCGGCTCCCGACGCGTCGTGACGGCGTCGACCTCGTGAAGAGGTCGGGGACCGCGTGCGCCGGCCGCGGGCGAAAGGTGGGTATGCGGACCATCTTGCCGCCGACGACGGCTGACGGGGCGCGGTTCTCGCCCCTGCCAACCAGGCGCGCCGATCAGCGAAGGCCGCGGAAGAAGATTGGGACGTCCTCGACGAGAAGGTCAGGCGCCTCCATGGCGGCAACGTGGCCGCCGCGCTCGAAGTCCGACCAGTGGACGATGCAGTTGCCCTGCTCTCCGGTGTGACCGTGCCGCGTGTCCGCGCCAGCCGCCGATCGGACTAGTCGGGGAGGAGTCGAAAGGGGCGCCGCTGGGCCGTGCGGATCGCGCCGAAGTGGCGCCGGTCCAGCGTCACGATGAGGTCCGTTCCCAGCCGCTCGGCGAGGACGGCGACCGAAGCATCAGTGCCGCCCAGCGGGAAGTCCCCGTAGCGCACCACCAGTTCGGCGATCGCCGGCCAGTCGTCCGCCGCCGGCGCTTCGACCTCGAGGGTGGCGAGGCCCCGGAGGAACGCGGCTTCGATCTCGGCGCCGAGGCGCCGACCGACCAGGTACGTCACCTCGGCGACGACGAGCGCCGGGACGACCAGGTCGAGATCCGGGCGCTGGAGCACCTCCAGGCAGCGCGCGTGGTCGTCGTCGTCCGCGTCGACGGCGGCGTAGAGCGGGCCGGAGTCAACGATCGCGATCACCGGCCCACTCGGCTTCGAGGATCTCTTCGAGGTCCCGCGCGGTCGAGCGACGGCCGCTCCGGCCGAGGCTCGCGAACGGGAGCTCCCGGCGCCCGGTGGTCGTGCGACCAAGACGCGCCTCGATGGCCTCGCGAGCCACCCGGGAGATGGGGACCCGGCGGCGCAGAGCCTCCCGCTCCAGGGCGGCAGCGAGATCGTCCGGAAGGCTTATTGTTGTGCGCTTCATACATGCATAATAGCATCACCGACAGTCCGGCGACCAGCCGGCCGGCCAGGCGGTACTCAAGCATCTTGCGTCCCTCCGTTGGGACGCTAGCGGCGGGTCGGTCTCGCCAGTGGCTTAGTACTCCACTACATAAATATGATGCTGTATTCTGAGGCGCGTTCGGCTATCCTCATCCCGATCCCTGGTGGAGGTGAGGATGCCGAGGAAGAGCCCATTCGCGATCGAGTTGACGTCCA
>JAJYXX010000109.1 GCA_021801545.1 Chloroflexota bacterium
CGCATTCGAGCGCCGAACCTTCTACCTTCTCTTTGGCAGCGCGGACCAGCGCGAAGGGATGGCGGCCTTCCTCGAGAAGCGGGCGCCGACCTGGACGGGACGCTAGCCGGGTGACGGGCGGAGGGCGCGACATGGACGACACGGCGATCGGCGGGCGCAACGGCGATCGAGCGCGCGATCGCGATCCCGACGGGTCACCGGCTCCGCTCGCCCCGCTCGATCCGAACGCCCCGGTGAGCGGACATTCGACCGAATTCCCCGACGCACCGGTCGCCTCGCTCGCCCCCGAGCACGACTGGTCGGCCGCGGCCCGGCTCATCTTCCCGCTCCTCCGGCCGGTCGGGACGGTGGGTCTCCACGTCACCGACGTCGACCAGGCCACTCTGCTCGCGACCGCCCGCCAGAGCCACGCCCAGCCGATCATCGACGACG
Source organism: Chloroflexota bacterium (assembly GCA_021801545.1). Classification (GTDB taxonomy): domain Bacteria; phylum Chloroflexota; class Limnocylindria; order Limnocylindrales; family CSP1-4; genus JAKAHU01. The sequence goes on from JAJYXX010000109.1 coordinate 433, forward strand.
GACCGTGCGGGCTCAGCGTCGTCTATGCGATCGCCGCCAGCGGCTTCGACATCATCGTCAACGGCGACCATCTGCTCTCGTGGGGGGTCGGGCCGGAGGCGATCCAGGACGCGGCGATCGGCAACCTCGCCGCGTGGTCTGCCTCGGCGCCCTGGACGGCCGAATCGTCCGGGGATCGGCTGCTCCTCTCCTCGGATTCGGGCGCGGGCTGGGATGCGACGCGGATCCTGCTGCCCGAGGCGCGGGCGCACATCGAGCGCGAACTCGGTCGGGCCGGGCGCGTGCTCGTCGGGCTCCCCGAGCGCCACCTCCTCGTCGCGGGATCGATGCGTACCGGCGACGAGGAGTTCGGCGCGCTCTTCCGGGAGTTCGTCGCCGAGCACTCCGGGGGCGCGGACGAGCCGATCGACCGCCGGGTCTTCGAGCTCGTCGGTGGCCTCCTCGTCGAGTTCGAGCCCTGATTTGAGGGACTGAGGAACCACCGAGTGAGCCGCGACCTGCATCGCCCTGTCCGTGACGCCTGGATCATCGACGCCGTCCGGACCCCGATCGGGCGCTACGGCGGGGCACTCGCCTCGGTCCGGCCGGACGACCTGGCGGCGGCCGTCATCCGGGCGATCGTCGAGCGGACGGGCATCGACCCGGCGCTCATCGAGGACGTGATCCTCGGTTGCGCGAACCAGGCCGGTGAGGACAACCGGAACGTCGCCCGGATGGCGCTGCTCATCGCCGGGCTGCCGGTCGAGGTCGCCGGGCTGACGGTCAACCGGCTGTGCGGGAGCGGCCTCCAGGCGATCAACTCGGCTGCCCACGCGATCGCCGTCGACGACGGGGACGTCTTCATCGCCGGCGGCGTGGAGTCGATGACGCGCGCGCCGTACGTCATGCTCAAGCCGGCCGAGGGGTACGAGCGGGGGACCCACGAGCTCGTCGATTCGACGCTCGGCTGGCGGTTCGTGAACCCGCGCCTGGCCGAGCGCTACCCGCCGATCTCACTCGGCGAGACAGCCGAATGCGTCGCCGACGAATGGTCGGTCGCGCGCCAGCGGCAGGACGCGTTCGCGCTCGAGAGCCAGCGCCGGGCGATCGCGGCGATCGAGGCCGGCCGGTTCGACGACCAGCTCGTCCCGATCGCGGTCCCGCAGCGGAAGGACGAGCCGGTCGTCTTTGCGCGCGACGAGCACCCGCGGGCGGACACGTCGGCGGAGGCGCTGGCGCGCCTGAAGCCGGCCTTCCGGGCGGGTGGAACCGTGACCGCCGGCAATTCCTCGGGGATCAACGATGGCGCATCGGCGCTCCTCGTCGTTACGGCCGAGCGGGCGCGGGCGCTCGGGCTGCGACCGATGACCCGAGTGGTCGCGACCGCGGTGGCGGGGGTCGATCCGTCGGTCATGGGGATCGGGCCGGTCCCGGCGATCCGGAAGGTGCTCGGCCGGGCGGGCCTGGCCGTCGGTGACATCGACCTCGTCGAGCTGAACGAGGCGTTCGCCTCGCAGGCCGTCGCCTGCATCGACGAGCTGGGTCTCGACCCCACCCGGGTGAACGTGAACGGCGGGGCGATCGCCCTCGGGCATCCGCTCGGGATGAGCGGGGCACGACTCGTGACGATGCTCGTCCACGAGCTCCGCCGGACCGGCGGTCGTTACGGGCTCGCCAGCATGTGTATCGGCGTCGGCCAGGGGATCGCGACGATCGTCGAGCGGATCGACGAGTAGGCCGGCGCCCGCCGACCGGTTGTCGGCGCCGGCCCGATCCGGCCTGACGACGAAGGCCCGTCAGACGACATGTCGAGGGGAACGCGGCATACTCGCTGAGGGAAGGAGCTTGCGCGGCCGGGTACGATCGGGCTATTGTCAGTCGACCATGAGCCCGTAGGCTGACGGTTCGCAGTCGACACCTCGGGAGAGAAGATGGGGGAACCAGCCGACCGGACAGCGGACGCCACGAAACTCTCGCTCCTCGTCAGGATCGAGCAGTGGTGTGGAGCCCTGCCGCTCGAGGCGGTTCAGGAGGTCGTCCGCGCGGTCGCCGTGACCCCGCTCTCGGGTCGGCGCGGGCCTCTGCTCGGGTACGTCGACGTGCGAGGCGACGTCTGCCCGGTGGTCGACGCCCGCCGGATCTTCCGTCTCCGTGGGCGCGCGCTGCGTCCGAGCGATCGGATGGTCATCCTCGGCGTCGGGACGGACCGACTCATCATTCCCGTTGACGAGGCCGGCCGGGTCAGCAATGTGCGGATCGCTGAAGACGTCGCGCCGGAAGCCGTTGCTCCCGATCCGTCCCGATTGTCGACGGGTCTCCGCGCAGCCCGCGTCGATGAGCCCGGGGGCGAGATCCTGGCCCTGGTCGACCCGATTGCCGTCTTCGGCCACCTCGCCTCCGGGCGCATGCCCGTGACGGCGACGGAAGGCGGATCTGCACCGGGCCCATGATGATCGCGGCGTCCCACCAACCCGTGCTCGGATCGCCGTCCCGCACGCCGGAGCGGCACATCACTCGCCTGTCGCCCGCGGATGGCGCGTTCGTGGACGAGGTCGGGGCGCTCCTCGAGGCCCGGACGGGCCTCGTGTTCCCGGGTAGCCGGAGGGCGTTGCTCGAACGGGCGATCGCGACCTGGCTCGATGAGATGAGTCTGTCCGCCGGAACGGCGGGCCTCGGTGTCCTCGTGCATCGGAACCCGGCGGCGTGGCATCGCCTCGTGACGCTGGCAACCGTCGGCGAGACGTACCTCTTCCGGCATCGCGAGCAGCTCGAGGCGTTCCGCCGGATCGCGCTTCCGTCGCTCGTGGAGGCCCGGCGGAGCTTCGAGCGGCCGGTGCTGCGCGCATGGAGTGCCGGCTGCTCGAGCGGCGAGGAGGCGTACTCGCTCGCGATCCTCCTCGGGGAGGCGCTCCCGGACCGGGCTCGCTGGCAGGTCCGGGTTGTTGGCACCGATATCGACAGTGAGGCGCTCGAGCGCGCCCGGGCGGGCGTGTACGGTCGCTGGGCCTTCCGGGCCGGCGATGACGAACGCGCCCGCTGGTTCCGTCCGGTGCCCGGCGGCGAGCAGATCGAGGCCCGAATCCGGGAGCTCGTCGCGTTCGAGTGGCACAACCTTGCCGACCCGGCGGCCGGCCTGCCCGCAGCGCTCGGAGGACCGGCCGACCTGGTGGTCTGTCGCAACGTGACGATCTACATGAGCCCGGACGCGACGCGGTCGGTCGTCGCGCGCCTGTACGACGCGCTCGCGCCCGGTGGCTGGCTGCTCGCCGGACCGGTCGAACCGTCGCCCGAGACGTACGAACGATTCGTCCCTCACGTCGTGGAGGGGATCACCCTCTACCAGAGGCCGTACCACGAGCGACGTGCTGCCGACTCGCGTCCCACTGCGGCGAGCCCGACGAGCCGGCCCGCAGCGCCGGCCGTCGCGGTGGCTCGGCCGGTCGGGCATGGACC
>JAJYXX010000271.1 GCA_021801545.1 Chloroflexota bacterium
TCGTACAGCCAGTGGGCCTCGATCACCTCCAGGCCCTTGTTGGCGAGCGTCGCCGAGTCGATCGTGATCTTCGCCCCCATCCGCCAGGTCGGGTGGCGGAGCGCCCGTTCCGGGGTCACCGCCGCCAGCTCGTCGAGGGACGAATCGAGCAGCGGCCCGCCCGAGGCGGTGAGAATGAGGCGGGCGACTGTGGCCATCCGCTCCCCGATGAGGCACTGCCAGATCGCGGAGTGCTCGGAGTCGATCGGTCGAAGCCAGGCGAGCGGGCTCGCGAGCGGGTCATCTGGACGGCCCGCGGCCGCCCGCGCGGCGGCGAGCGATCGGGCGAGCGGCATGACGAGGTGGCCGCCGGCGACGAGCGTCTCCTTGTTCGCGGTCGCGACGATCTTGCCGGCCGCCAGCGCGGCGAGCACCGGCCGCAGGCTGACCAGCCCCCCGGTGCCGACGATCACGAGATCGACGTCGTCGCGTGTGGCGAGCTCCTCGAGCGCGTCGGGGCCGCCCACGCGCGACGTCCCGGGCGGCAGGGCGAGGACCGCGCCGGCTGCCTCGTCGGCCAGAGCGACGGCAGCGGGCCGCAGTCGCGCCGCCTGCTCCTCGAGCACGTCTGTCCGCCGGCCGGCGGCGAGGGCGACGGACCGGAAGCGATCGGCATGGCGGTCCAGGACATCGACCGCCTGGCGGCCGATCGAGCCGGTCGAGCCGAGAAGAGCGACGCCGGTCCGCCCGTCATCCCGGTCGCGGTCGCAGCCGACCGAGTGGAGGTTCACGCGACCGGCGTCACGACCGTCGGCCGGCTCACCGAACCGCGACCGTGACATAGAGTGCGATCACGGGCGCCGCGAAGAGGAACGAATCGATCCGGTCGAGGACCCCCCCGTGGCCCGGGATGAGCGTGCCGGAGTCCTTCGCGCCGGCGGCACGCTTGAGCATCGATTCGGCGAGATCGCCCGCCTGGGCAGCGGCGCCAAGGAGCGGCCCGACGAGGAGCGCGCCGAGCGGTTGGGAGCCGACCCCCCAGAGGATGAGGCCGCTGACGATCGTGCACGCGACCAGCCCTCCGACGAGGCCCGCGTACGTCTTCGAGGGCGAGAGGTGGGTCTGGAACCGGGGCCCGCCGACCCGCCGGCCGACGAGATAGGCGCCGGTGTCGTATGCCCAGACACCGAGAACGAGGAGCAGCAGCCAGGCGCGCTCGGCGCCGACTGCGGCGAGCGGCGCATCGCCGGGCAGGGTGCCCGCGCTGTCCATCAGGCTGATGACGAAGCCGAGCTGCGCCACATAGAGCGCCCCGAAGAGGGTGACGATCCAGACTTCGAGGCCGTCGCGCGGCTCGGGCCTGGCGAAGGCGGCCAGGGCGAGGATGACGAGCGCGATCCCGACCACCAGCGGCCCGCCGATCCTGAGCCCTGCCGGAAGCGCCGCGTCGGCGACGAGGGCGAGAGCCACGACCGGGCCGAGCACGGGCAACGCCGGATAGCCGGCCGCGGCGAGGAGCCGGTACGTCTCGAGCGAGCCGAGCACGACTGCGACCACCACCACGACGACGACCGCCGGCCGCCCGATCGCCAGCGCGAGCAGGAGGAGCGGAACGAAGACCGCAGCGCTCTGTACCCGCTCGCGCATCGCCGGTCCGCCGCTAGCGGCCGAACCGGCGGGTCCGGCGGGCGAACTCGAGGAGCGCCGCGTCGAACGCCGCGGGTCCGAAATCGGGCCACAGGACCGGGCAGGAGTAGAACTCTGCGTAGGCCGACTGCCAGATGAAGAAGTTGCTCAGGCGCTGCTCGCCCCCGGTCCGGATGACGAGATCGGGATCGGGCAACCCGGCCGTGTAGAGCGCGCCGGAGATCGCCTGCTCGTCGATCGCCTCGGGTGCGATCCCGCTCCGGACGAGCTGGCGAACCGCGTCGACGAGCTCGGTCCGCCCGGCGTAGTTGAAGGCGATGTTGAGAAGGAGTCGGTCGCCCCCGGCGGTCGCCGCGATCGCCTCCCCGATCGAGCGACGGGTCGCCTCGGGCAGCTCGTCGAGCCGGCCGAGGAGCTGGACCCGGACACCCTGGGCACGCAGCTCTGCGGTCTCGTTCCGGATCGCCTGCTCGAGGAGGGCGAACAGGCCCGCCACCTCGTCGTCCGGGCGCGCCCAGTTCTCGCGGCTGAAGGCGTAGAGCGAGAGGATCGGGACGCCGCGCCGGACGACGTGGCGCAGGAGGCCACGGATCGCCTCGACACCGGCGGCGTGCCCGTCGAGCTCGGCCAGACCGCGCTCCCGCGCCCAGCGCCGATTGCCGTCCATGATGATCGCGACGTGGCGCGGCAGGTCCTCGGCCGGCAGGAACGGAGCCTCCCGGCGGCTCGGCGCCTCGTCGTGCGCGATCGGCGGAGCGTCGGTCGGTCGGGTGAGCGGGGCGTGGCTCACTAGACCTCGAGGACCTCCTGTTCCTTGTGCGCCCCGAGCCGATCGACCTCGGCGATGAAGCGGTCGGTCAGGCGCTGGAGCGCCTCGAGCTCACGGTGCGCCTCGTCCGCGCCGAGCTCGCCGTCGCGTTCCTCGCGCTTCAGGACGTCCGCCGCCTCGCGCCGGAGGTTGCGGATCTCGATCCGGGCCTCCTCCATCCGCCGGTGGACCTGGCGGACGATCTCGCGTCGGCGCTCCTCGGTGAGCGGCGGGATGTTCAACCGCACGACCGTGCCGTCGACGTTCGGCATCAGCCCGATGTCGCTCTTGAGGATCGCCTTCTCGATCGCCCCGAGGACCGAGCGGTCCCAGGGCTGGATGACGATCTGGTGCGGTTCCGGGACGCTGATCCCGGCCAGCTGGTTGAGCGGGGTCGGCGTACCGTAGTACTCGACGTGGAGCCGCTCGACGAGCGCGGTCGAGGCGCGTCCGGTCCGGATCCCCTGGAAGTCGCGCTCCATCACCTCGACCGCGCGGGCCATCTTGTGCTCCGTCGAGGCGAGGACTTCGCTGCTCATGCGCTCGTCCCTCCATCGGGCTCGGATGTGATGAGCGTCCCCACCGGCTCGCCGAGGGCCACCCGCCGGATGTTGTCTGGGCGGTTCAGGTCGAACACGATGATCGGCAGGTCGTTCTCCATGCACAGCGAGACGGCGGTGGCATCGAGGACCTGCAACCGGTCGCGGAGCAGGTCCGAGTAGACCAGTCGATCGTAGCGTCGTGCGCCCGGATGCGTGAGCGGGTCCGCGTCGTAGACACCGTCGACCTTCGTCGCCTTGAGGATCACCTCCGCCCCGATCTCCACCGCTCGCAGGGCGGCCGCCGTGTCGGTCGTGAAGTACGGGTTGCCCGTCCCGGCGGCGAGGATGACGACCCGATCCTTCTCGAGGTGGCGGACGGCTCGGCGCCGGATGTACGGCTCGGCGACCTCGTTCATGCCGAGAGCGCTCATCACCCGGGTCTGGACACCGACCCGCTCGAGCGCGTCCTGGAGCGCGAGGGCGTTCATGACGGTGGCGAGCATGCCAATGTAGTCGCCGGTCGCCCGATCCATCCCCCGCGCCGCGGCGGCCAGACCGCGGAAGATGTTCCCGCCCCCGACGACGATCCCGATCTGGACACCCAGCCGGTGCACCTCGGCGACCTGGCGGGCGATGAACGTGCAGAACGCCGGATCGACCCCGTACTGCCGGTCGCCCAGGAGCGCCTCGCCGGAGAGCTTGAGGAGGATCCGCCGGTATCGCAGTCCGGCCGGGCGTTCACCCGTCGCCTCGGCCGGCGCCTCACCCCTGAGGCGGGCGTCGCTCACAATTCCTCCCCGAGAGCGTAGCGGGTGAAGCGCCGGACCCGGATGTTCTCGCCGATCGTCGAGATCCGTTCGGTGATCAGATCGCGCACCGTCCGCTCC
>JAJYXX010000190.1 GCA_021801545.1 Chloroflexota bacterium
CACCGACCCGCGTCGATGGTGCTACCCACAGCAGGTCGTGTTCAACCTCACCCATCCCTCGAACTGGGACGGATCCTTGTCTGGCAGGAACGCGGTCGCCTGCCACGAGCTCGGCCACACCCTGGGGTTGCGCCACGCGGTCTCGACCCAGTCGTCGTGCATGCGGAACGCGCAGACGACCTACCCGACGATCACCAGCCACGACCACGCGATGCTCAACGGGCTGTACTGAAGGTGACCGCGATGAACCGTCCCTCCCGACAGCGCCTTCTTGTCTCTTCCCTCGGCGTCGCCGTCCTCGATGGCGCCCTGCTGATCGGATCCCAGGCCCTCTCATCACCGTCGGGCCGGGAGGCGGCGGCACAGGTAGCCCCGGCTGGACGATCCGAGACCAGCTCTTCAACGGCCACGACGTCCGCGATACCGGAGCGTCGTCTCCTGGACGGCCTTGAACAGCCCGCTCGACCGCCGTCACCAGCGACGCCCTCTGTGCTGCCGGGGTGCCCGCTGGCAGACGATCACGCCCGAGCCGACTGCTTCTGGGCCCTTGTTCGCGTCGAGGGCATGGACGCCGAGCTGTTCGGCTCGCTCGAAGAATCAGCCCGCTCGGCTGACCTCGTGGTCGTCGGACGGATCACCGAGGTCACGGAGGGCCGTGAGTGGGTGGCGAACCCCGCCTACCTGGACATCCCGGAAGCCGCCGACGTCGCGTACGCGCGGTTCGCCACGGCCTGGATCGAGCCCGAGGCGATCCTCGGCACCCCGCGCGTACCGGTACGACCGGGTCGCATCCCGCTGGAACTCAACCTCTTGCAGGCCGATCTTCTACCCGAGCTCGTCGCGAGCGCGCCCCGGGAGCGGGCGATCTTCTTTCTGCGCGACAAGGCCGATCATGGCGCGGCACCGGGCGGATACTTCAGGTTCACGAACTTCAACCAGGGGCTGATCCGCGAGCTCGACGGCAGGGTCGAGACCTTCCTGACCGGCCCGGACCAATTCCTCTCCCGGTTGAGTGGCCAACCGTTCGACGACGTGATTGCGCGGGTGAGAGCGATCCTCGCCGCGCCCTGAGCGACCGGGCGGGGCGCGCGCGTCGACGACGATCCCGGGCCCGGGACTCCCGCTACACTCGGGCGGTGACGACCAGCGCGCGACCATCCGGCCCGGCACCGCGTGGCCGGTTCATCACGATCGAGGGGCCCGACGGCAGCGGCAAGACGCTCCAGGCCGAGCGGCTCCATGCCCTCGCGGTGGCCCGCGGCGTTCCGGTCCTGCTCACCCGCGAGCCGGGCGGGACGTGGGCGGGAGAGCGGATCCGCGACATCCTCCTGGGCGCGTCGTCGACGAACGAGCGGATCTCGCCCCGGACGGATGCCCTGCTCTTCAGCGCGGCGCGGGCCCAGCTGGTCGCGGAGGTCGTGGAGCCGGCGCTCGCGCGCGGGGAGCTCGTGATCGATGCTCGACACGCCGACTCGACCCTTGCCTACCAGGGCTTCGGGCGCGGTCTCGATGTAGACGAGCTGCGCGCGATCCAGCGCTTCGCGACGGCCGGTCTCGTGCCCGACCTGACGATCCTGCTCGACCTGCCGGTTGAGGTCGGCCTGGCCCGCAAGGCGGGGCCCGAGGAAAACCGGTTCGAGGTGGGCTTTGACCTCGAGTTCCACCGCCGCGTCCGCGACGGCTACCTGACCCTGGCGAGCTGGGAGCCCGCGCGCTGGGTCGTCGTCGATGCGGCTCGCGACGCCGACACCGTCCACGAGGCGGTCGTCGCAGCGGTGGCTCGCCTGGAACCGCGGCTCCGGGGCTGACCGATCCCGGTCCGGGGGGCTGACCGGCCGCGCCTCGGAGGCTGACCGGCCCGCGTCAGCCCGCGACCGGGCGACCCGCGTCAGCCCGCGACGGAGCCGGCGCTCGCGATCTCGCCCGGCCCGGCGGCCCGGGCCATTTCGAGCGCGGCCTCGGCAGCCGCGAGGAGCTCGTCTCCGGTCGTCCCGTCGGTTGGGAAGTGGGCGACCCCGGCCGAGACGCTGATGACCTGGCCGTTCACCGGCTCGAGCCCGGCGATCCGGTCGAGCACCCGGTGGGCGACCGTCGAGCCGGCCGAGCCGGGGGCGATGAGGACGAACTCGTCGCCGCCGTACCGGGCGACGGTGTCGACGAGTCGGACGGTTTCCGCGAGAACGGCCGCGACCCGGCGGAGGATGTCGTCGCCCGTCTCGTGGCCGGCCGTGGCGTTGATGGCTCCGAACGCATCGACGTCGAAGACCGCCACCGACACCTCGCCGCCCTGGCGTCCGGCGCGGGCGAGCTCGAGCTCGAGCATCCGGTCGAACGTCCGGCGGTTGGCGAGCCCGGTGAGCGGATCGGTGTGGGCGATCCGCGCGAACCATTCGGAGCGCTCGGCGATCAGCGAGGCGAGGTGGGCCCGGTCGACCGCGACCGCGAGCAGGTCGGCTGCGGCGCGCACGAGGCGTTCGTCGTTCTCGTCGAGCGCGCGCGGCGCGGGCCAGCTGAACGAGACGACGCCGAGCGGCAGGTCGAGGCCGTGGCGGACGACGACGAGCGGCACGTCCGCGGCGACGAGGCGGACGCCGTCGGGGTCTCCGTCCTCGCGACCGAAGACCGCGCTCAGGTCCCGCGCCGCGACCGGGATCGGGTGGTCCGGGTTGCTCACCTCCGCCTCGAACGCGGCCAGCGACTCCGCGCTCAGACCGACGGCGCTCGAGAGGTGGAGCTGGGGCCGGTCCGGATCACGAAGGAAGACGGCGGCGCTCGGAGCGCCGACCGCGTCGCACGTGATCTGCAGGATCCCGTCGAGCGTGGCGTCGAGGTCCGTCGCGCGGGCGAGCAGGGCGGCTGCTTCGGTGAGGGCACGCAGCTGGTCCTGGCTGATGGGGCGATCGATCGGTTGCTGGCTCGACACGCGTTTCTCCTGGCAGGAGCATCGGGCCGGGTCCCGGGTGCCGACGCTCGGCCTCGGGTGGCGACGGCTGGTTCGCGTACTGCTGGTTCGCGCATTGTAGGCCCGCCTATACTCGCGCGGTGAAGCTCGTCGTTGCGATCGTCCACAACGAAGATGCCGGCGCGCTCGTGGATGCCCTCCTCGAGCGCGAGTACCGCGCGACCCGCCTGCACAGCTCGGGCGGCTTCCTGAAGCAGTCGAACGCGACGGTGCTCGTCGGCGTCGAGGACGGGCGGGTCGAGGACGTCCTGGGGATCGTGCGCGACAACTGCCATGCCCGGACGCAGCTCGTGAACCCGATGCCGCCGATCATGGAGCCGGGCGAGTTCTTCATGCCCTACCCGCTCGAGGTCGAGGTCGGCGGCGCGACCGTCTTCGTCGTCCCGGTCGAGCGCTTCGAGCGCCTGTAGCGGCCGCGGGATCAGCCGGGCCGTTCCATCATGCCGGCGCGTGTCGTATCTCCGGAAGAACACGCATGGTTTACGATGTGGACCGGAGGCAGACCATGAACGATGTCGCGGTTCTGGCGTTCACCACCCGCGAAGCGCAACGGCTAACCGGGCTGAGCAGTCGCCGGCTCCAGTACTGGGACGAGACCGACTTCATCCGACCCTCGGTCGCCGCTCGACAGGGTCGCGGCTGGCCGCGCTTGTACTCCTTCAGGGACCTCGTTCAGCTCCGCATCGCTGCGCTGTTGCGCGGTCAGCTGTCCCTTCAGGCGCTGCGCCGGCTCAAGGCGGCGCTGGATGTCGATGCCCCGTTCGCCGAGCTCCGGTTCGCACTCCTGGGCAACGACGTGGTCTACCTCGGCCCGACCGGGCAGGCTGAAGCGGTCAAGGCGCCCGGGCAGATCGTGCTCACCTTCGACGTCCCGCTCCAGGAGATTCG
>JAJYXX010000176.1 GCA_021801545.1 Chloroflexota bacterium
GCGTTCTGCCGCGTATTCCAGACTCGTTGCCGTCCGACCCCCGCGCCGCCCGTCCGCACTTGCGTCTGCGCTTGCGTCGGTGCTCCCGTAGCACCCCGCGCCGCACGTCGGCGCTCCCGCAGCACGAGAAGGGTTATCGAACGCGGCTTCGGCGATCCGGGGTTGCCGGCCGGCCTCCCCGGACGGCGGTATCGCAGCCGGCAGCATCGGGAGGGCTACGGGCGACGGCATCCCCGTCCCGGAGGAGTCGCGGCTCCGTGCCGCGCCCGATACGTGACGGTGAAGCCCGCCCGGTAATCCTTCTCGTGCTATGCCGAACCGGAGTCGACGACGAGCAGGCGCGAGCCGAACCGAGGGTCGCAACCGCGGATCCACGCTCGCCCGGCGCCTCGGGGTCGGGCTGAGAGAATCGAGGATCGCCGGCGGTCTCCGCCAGGCCGATGTCGCCGACCGAGCCGGTGTCGCCCAGACGTCGATCAGCAAGATGGAGCGCGGGCTCGGGCAGACAGCCTCGATCGAGACGTGGGCCTCGGTGGCGGCGGCCGTCGGGCAGCAGCTGGCGGCCTTCCTCGAAGATGTGCCGGGTACTGACCGGCCGCGCGACTACGAGCATCTCAAGCGCCAGCAGCTGATCATCGAGCTGGCCGGAAGGGGCGGCTGGCTGGCAATTCCCGAGCTGGCGATCGATCCGGCCTGGACGCATTCGAGATCGGTCGACGTCCTCCTCGAACGTCCGTCGACCCGGGAAGCGATCGTCGTCGAGGTCTGGGACTTCTTCGACGATGTCGGTGCGGCGGTCCGGGGGCTCGACGGCAAGGTTGGGGCTCTCAGCCAGCGGCATGCGACGGCCGAGGCAGCCGCGGGCACGCCCGAGTCGACCTGGCACGTCCGCGGCTGCTTCGTCGTGCGCGGCACGCGGCGCAATCGGACCTTGATCGACGAGTTCGGAGCGATCTTTCGCACCCGGTTCCCTGGCTCCGGCGATGTGTGGCTCGCCGCGCTCGTCGAGCCGGAGCGCCCACTCCCGCCACACGACGGCCTGCTCTGGACCGACGTTGCTGGCACGCGTCTTATCCCGGCCCGCCTTCGCCGCTAGGATTGGCGGTCATGGCGACCGCACCGACGAGACCGCCCACGCCGACTGCCGTGGCCACGACGCCGGCCCCGCCCCCGACCGGGACCGACGTCAGGTCGGAGATCCGGCCGGCGATCACGCTCGCCCTCCTCTCGCTCCAGCACGCGCTCATCCACGCCCAGAGCGCGCTGTTGCCGCTCGTCTTCATTCAGGTGATCGACCAGTTCGGCGTCGGGGTAGGGGAGGTGGGCCTGCTCGTCGCGGTCGGCAACATCCTGTCGGGCGGGATCCAGCTCTCGTTCGGCTGGCTGACCCGGGTGATGTCGCGACGCGGCATCCTCGCCATCGGCGGCCTCGTCTTCGGGGCCGGCATGAGCGTCACCGCGCTCGCCACGTCGTGGATCCCGTTCTCGGCCGCGACGGTGATCGCCCGCCTCGGCGGCGCCCCTCAGCACCCGGTCGGCAACGCGCTGCTCGCTGAGCAGTACCCGGCGGACCGCCGCAGCTCGGCGATCAGCATCCACATCGCGGTGGGCAACCTCGGGACGGTGGCGATCCCGCTCGTCGGGGGCTACGTCATCGCCCGGGCGGGCTGGCAGCCGGCCGTCCTGATCGTCGGCATCCCGGCCCTCGTCGTCGCCGTCGCGATCCTCTTTCTCCTGCGCGAGTCGGGCACCGACCGTGCGGCCGCGATCGACACCGGCAGCACGCTCGGCGCCTACCGCTCGCTACGCGGCGAGCGCGACCTCCTCTGGCTGTTCGCGGGCTCGTCGGTGTCGGCGGCCGGTCGCGGCCTGGGGATCATCACGACATTCGTGCCGCTCTACCTCTCGCGCAGCCTCGGCCTCGACACCGGAGCCGTCGCGCTCATGTACACCCTGCTCCTCATCGGCAGCGTGCCCGGCCCGATCGTCGCCGGCTGGATCAGCGACCGGGTCGGCCACAAGCCGGTGCTGCTCGCGACGTACCTGCTTGGGGCCGGCTCGCTCGCGCTCCTGGTGATCGCCGGCTCGAACATCCCGGCCGTCTGGCTGGCGATCGGCTTCATGAGCGCCTTCGTCTTCGAGGAGAGCTCGCTCATGCAGGCGCTCCTGGCCGACGTGGCTCGGCCGGGGATTCGCGACGTCGCCTTCTCGGCCTACTTCATGCTGATGTTCGGCGTCGGGGCGATCTGGGCGGCGGCGCTCGGTGCGCTCGTCGGCGTGCTCGGTGACCGGGCCGGTTTCCCGATCGCGTTCGCGATCTCGGCGATCAGCTACCTTGGCGCCGCGCTCGTCGTCACCCGGATCCGGGCCGCGGTCCCCGGTGCGCGAGTGCCCGGCCTGATCAGCGCGGACCCCCCGGTAACCGGCGAGTAAGGGCGCTCCGGTAGGATCGTGGGCAGCCCGACCCGATTTCGGAGGAACACCAACCCGTGGCCAAGCGATCGATCGCCCGCGCCGCCATCGAGGCCATCGCCGAGCGCGCCGGTCCGGTTCCCGAGCCCGAACTCGTGGAGGCGGCCGTCCGGCTCGGGCTGACGAGGGCGCGCAACCCGGCCGCCTCGGTGGGCGCCGCACTGGGCAGCGAGCCGTCGCTCATCCGTCTCGCCGATCGGCGCTGGCTCCATCTGCCGACGGCGCTCGAGGACGCGGTGTTCGTCCACCGACTCACCCCGGACGAGCAGGCAACCGGGGCGCTCCGGCTCGACCCGGACTTCACGGCCTTCTGGCCGGAACTTCGCCGGCACACCGATCGCGAGGCCGGTCCCGACGAGCCGGCGATCGCGATCCATCGTTTCGCGGTGTCCTCACCGGGCGCCGATCCCGACGAGATCCCGCCTCGCAGCCGGGTGCTCCGAGGGCCCGAGGGCTGGCTTCGGGGCTGGCGGGCCGGCGAGCTCGTCGGTCTTCGTCGCCAGGGTGTCCGGGTCGTCCTCGAGGAGGTCCCCGAGCGGGCCGAAGACGCGCCCGCCTTCATCGAACTCATCGGTGCTGCCGCTCGAAGGGCGCTTTCCGGCCACCGGCCCGACCCGTTCGGGCCGGGTGTCCACATCGAGTCCGTGGTCGCCGAGATGATCGCGCGCGAGGCAGACGCGTTCCGTCGACCCAGGCTGCCCCTTGGAGACGCGCTCGCGGCCGCCGGCTTCGAGACGCGCGACTACCTCGCGGCGCCGGTCGGGACGGACTGGACCGGGTACGAGGACCTGTGGTGGGAGCCGTTCATGCCGGAGGAGGTCGACCCGTCCCCGATCCACGAGCTGCGGATCACGCTCCTCGATCTCGCGCCGCCGATCTGGCGACGCGTCCAGGTGCCGGCCGGGATCAGCCTCGAGCGACTCCACAGGGTGATCCAGGCGGCGATGGGCTGGCGCCGGGAGCACCTCTACGAGTTCACGATCAACGGCGTCCCCTATGGCCCGCCGGATCGGGAGTTCGGACGGGAGATCGTCGACGCGCGGCGGATCCGGGCCACGAGGATCGGTCGCACGGCAGGATCGAGGTGCCGATACCTCTACGACTTCGGGGACGGCTGGCAGCACGAGATCGTCCTCGAGCGGATCTTCGAGCCCGAGTCCAGCGTCCGCTATCCGCGGCTCGCCGGCGGCGAGCGCGCCTGCCCGCCCGAGGACTGCGGTGGTCCGCCCGGTTACCTGGACTTCCTGTCGATCGTCCTCGACCCGCGCCATCCCGAACGTCGCTGGATGCTCGACCTGGTGGAGGGACGGTTCGACCCGGAGGTGTTCGACCATGAGCGAGCCGAGCACGAGGTCGCCTGGGCCTGAGAGTGCAC
>JAJYXX010000314.1 GCA_021801545.1 Chloroflexota bacterium
GTGCCCCGCACGGCCGAGAGGCGGACCCCGTCGCCGGCGTAGGTGTAGGTCTCGCTGGCGGTGCCGACGGACGCGCTGACGAGCCGGTCGGCGAGATCGTAGCTGAAGGCCGCTGAGCTATGATGGGCTGCTAGTGTCCCTGTGCTTATCACGTTCCGATCGTAGGGGGCCTACAGATCGTACCGCCAGGTAGATGCCGGTAATGGCGGAAACGAGCAGGCCGGGACCGATCACCAGTGGCAGCGCTCCGGTTGCGAAGAAGATCCACGGACCAAGAGCCATGGCCAATCCAAGGATGATTGCCCCGATGCCCGGTGACACGATGCCTTCGGCCACGCTGGCGAGCACGAGCCTACGCGCGATCTGCAGCACGCCAACCCAGACGACCATGCCAAGGGCGGCGCGATCAAGAGGAATGGCAGACGCTATCGTCACCAGCACTCCCTAATTTCCTTCGCTAGGAGTCTGGCTGAGGAGATCGAGGCCATAGCTGTAGCGCCGGAGGAGCTTGCCATTGCCGTCGCGCTCGAGGGCCACCGTAGGCAGGGCGAACGAGCGATCGACTCCGAAGCGGACGGTGCCCGCGGGCCGTTGCCGCTCGTCGCGCTCAGGCGGACCCCGTCGCCCGACCAGGTATAGGTCTCGGTGGCACCGCCGACGGCCGCGTTGACCAGCCGGTCGGCGAGATCGTAGCTGAAGGCCGCGGCGCCGACCCGTGCCAGCGACCGGAGCGGATCGTAGCCCCGGGGTCGTCGTGCATTTGTCGCAGGCGTCGGTCCGCCGGTTGCTGACCGGTTTCCGCGGGCGGGCTTCAACGCTTGCCGGCACGGGAAACGTCGTCGCTAGGATGGTCGGCGCGAGGCAGTGTAGGGGGGAAGAGCACCGGCACCACGAAACGCACGAAAAGCGCGACCGACACAAACTGCACCAGGGAACCCCCCGCGACCACTTGCGGAGACCACTCCGCGCCTCCAACGGTGGACGCCAGGATGGGGAGCGATGCCCACGCGGCTCCAGTGAGTATCGCTGCCGTCGTCGGCGACAGCTTGCCTCGCAGCATCGGTCGAAACACCAGACGCCTGAGCGTTATCTGGGTCATGCTTATCGGGTTGCCTCCGCCTGGCACAAGATGTAGTGTCTGGCTGTGGGCGCGCGGAACCTGGGCGACTACCCGCGGAACCTGGGCCAGTTCCGGCGCCGCTTCCCCGATGACGAGGCGTGCCTTCGCTACCTGGTGGAGACTCGCTGGCCGGACGGCTTCCGCTGCCCGGCGTGTGGCGCCGAGCTCGCCTGGTTCCTCGAGCGGCGGCGGCTCTGGCAGTGCCGGGCCTGCCGGCATCAGAGCTCGGTGACCGCCGGGACCGTCCTGCACCGAAGCCGGGTGCCTCTCTCGGACTGGTTCACGGCCGCCTACCTCGTCGCCTCGCTCAAGCCCGGCGTCTCGGCCCTCCAGCTCGCCCAGCAGCTCGGCGTTCACTACGAGACAGCCTGGCTGATGCTCCACAAGTTGCGGCGGGCCATGGTCAACCCCGGACGCGGCCGCCTGTCGGGCGAGGTGGAGGTGGACGAGACGTGGATCGGCGGCCGCCAAGCGGGCCTCACGGGTGGCCGCCAGCGCGCCGGCCGCAAGGCGCTGCTCGTGGCGGGCGCGGTCGAAGTGCGGACCAAGCCGCTCCTGCCCAACGGCAAGACGCCACCCCACCCGACCTGGCTCGGGCGGCTGCGCCTCGAAGTCATCCCCGACACGAGCCAGGTGACCCTCAGCGGGTTCATCGGCCGGAGCGTCGAGCCCGGCGCGACGATCATCAGCGACGCCTGGACGGGGTATGGCGGACTGGTCGGTCTCGGCTTCACCCATCGGCCGCTCTCCGAGCGGGCGATGCGGCGGGCCGGGCTCGACGCCGACGCGGTGCCGGGCGTCCACCGGGTGTTCAGCAACCTCAAAGACCTGGCTGCGTGGTACCCACCATGGCGTCGGGGCCGATCACCTCGACCACTACCTCAACGAGTTCGTGTTCCGCTTCAACCGCCGCTTCTACCCGATGGCCGGCTTTGCCACCCTCCTCGGGCTCACCGCGGTCCTGCCGCCAACCACGACCGACGAGATCCTCTCGCCGCTGGCGCCGGACGAGACGAGCCGCCGCCGGGGTCGGAGCACCGGCCTCACGACCCGTCGCTTCTCCCATCAGATCGGGACGAGCCCGACGCTCGAGACCGCCGTCGCTCGCCTGACCGCCACCCTGGACGAAGCATCGGCCTGACCACTACATGTTGTGGTCGGCGGACTTGTCCCGATAAGAGGGCGCGCGGATAGGCGAGCGTCACCCGGCGCTGGACGCTGGCGGGGAGGGTGCAAGCAAGGTTTGCCCGGCCCCGGAATCGCCAAGGAGGGCTTCGCTGGAGGAGAGCCGCAGCGCAGGGCAGCGACCCCCTGTGGCTCGATCTGGCTCCGGGCGAGTGGGCGGCCCTCGGCGGCGGATCAGCGGTTCCAGCGGTCGGCCCAGGCGAAGAGCTTGATCGTGAGGATGAAGACGACCGCGAGCGCCACCTGGGCCAGGCGCTGGACGACGCGGCGATCGGTGTTGCGCCGGAGCTGGCCGTAGTTGGAGAACCAGGCGTTGGTGCGCTCGACCGGCCAGCGAAGGCCGAGCGGCTGGGGGTGCTTGGTGCCCTTCGCCGTGCCCCGGGGCCGTTTCTTGGCGCACACCACATCGGTGAGGCCGTGCTCGGCGCACGTCGTCCGGGTCACCGCCGAGTCGTAGCCCCGGTCGAGATGGAGGGTCTCCACGTCACGGAGCAGGCCCCGGGCGCCCACGGCGGCGAGGGTGGGCCCCAAGAGCTTGGAGTCGTGGCGGTTGGCCCCGTCGGTGGCCCAGCCGATCGGGATGCCCGCCCGGTCGGTCGCCACCGACCACTTCCAGCCGGACTTCCCCCGGTCGGTCGGGTTCGGGCCGGTCCCCTCGCCGCCACAGGGCGCCTTGTGGGTCGAGCCGTCGAGGGCCACCTCCGAGAGGTCGAGCCCGATGATCCGGTCGTAGGCCGCGAGCGCCTCTTCGAGGAGCCGGTCGAACAGATCGGCCGCGAGCCACGCGTCGCGCCGGGCCCGCAGCGTCGTCGCCCCGCCTCGCCCGAGCCGGCCCGCCGTCCGCCAGGAGCAGCCCGTGACGAGGCGCAAGAGGAGCGCATAGAAGCAGTCGCGGTCCGCGATCCGCCCCCGGTGGCAGCCGAGCGGATGGGTGTCGGGCGCCCGGGCCGGGAGGAGCGGCTCGACCGCCGCCCACACCGCGTTGAACACCCGCGGGTCGAGCGCCTGCACGCTTCCTCCCAGGGCCTGGGGTCCGGTCGTGATCTGGAAGTATCATACGTCCAGCTTGACCGTCGCGCACATCCTCTGGGAGAAGGCCATGCAGATCACCCGCCAGCAGGCCGCCGCAGCGGCCCGGATCGCCGCCGAACTCGCCCGAACGGGCTTCGCCCTGCCCGGGACGCTCAGCCTGCAGCGCTATCGCTGCGGCAAGGCCCACTGCCGCTGCCGGGCCGAGCCGCCCACGCTCCACGGCCCGTACGCGCTGTGGACCCGCAAGATCGAGGCCAAGACCGTGACGCGCCGACTGAGCGCCGCCGAGCTGGCCGAGTACGGACCGCTGTTCGAGAACGCCAAGCGCCTGCGGGCCCTCGTCTCAGAGTTGCAGGGCCTCACGCTCGCCATCGTGGAGGCGGAGACCGACGCGCAGCAGGGAGACGCCGGGCCCTGAGCCCGTCGGACGTCCCTCCGTGGGTCGGAGGCAACCTTGGATGCTCGCCTATCCGCGCGCCCTCTTAGTGCTTTACCTCGGAT
>JAJYXX010000328.1 GCA_021801545.1 Chloroflexota bacterium
CGACGGCCAGCCGAGCGTCGGGGTCGTCCACGACCCGACCCGCCACGAGACGTTCGCGGCCTCGGCCCACAGCCCGGCCACGCTCGACGGGCGGCGGATCCAGGCGAGCTCGAAGAACCAGCTCTCCGACTGTGTCGTGTCCCTCGCCCTCGCTGGCCGGGGCGCCGCCTCGACCGCGCGGGCGGTCCACAGGGCGATCCGCGTCTCGCGCTCGATGGGCTCGTCGGCGCTCGCCCTGGCCTACGTCGGCAACGGCCGGTTCGATGCGATGATCCAGGCCAGCGGCCTCTCCACCTGGGACGTCGCGGCCGCCGGGTTGATCGCCGAGCGGGCCGGCGCGCTCGTCACGAACCCCGACGGTGGCGGCTGGTTCGACATCGCCGCCCGGACGGCGGGCCTGGGTGTCGTCGCCGCCCCGGCCCTGATCCATGGCCAGCTGCTCAGGCTGCTCGGGGGCCGGGGACCCAGCTCGTAGCCCGTGTCGCGCGCGCCCTGGCGGCGCAGGGCCGGGGTCGCTCAGCGGCGCAGGGCCGGGGTCGCTCAGTCCGGCCGCCAGCGGTGCGGCCGCCCGGCCAGCCGGGTCAGGCCGGTCTCCTCGCAGAACGCCAGCCAACGCGAACGCGGAGCGCCGGCCCAGCGGAGCGCATCCAAGCCACCGTTGAGGAGCAGCGGCGCGTCGGTCCGGAGCCGGGCGAGCTCGCGGTAAAGGAGCGCCTCGTCGAGCCTGTCGCGCAGGACGGCGGCGAGGCCGGCGGCGTTCCGGACAGGCACGTCCCAGTCGCTCGCCCGGGGCGGGATCGCCTCGAGCGAGCCGTAGCGGGCGAGGGCGAGTGCCGCCGATCGGGCGCCCCAGCCAGGCAGGCCCGGGTAGCCGTCGGCGGCGTCGCCGACGAGGGCGAGCAGGTCCGGGATCGAGGCCGGAAGCACGCCCCATTTCGCGCGCACACCGGCGTCGTCATAGGTCAGGTCGCGGCGCCGGTCGCGGAGGACGACCCGGTCGGCTCGGACGCACTGGGCGAGGTCCTTGTCCGGCGAGCAGATGAGGATCCGCTCGACCGCCGGGTCGTCGGCCAGGCGGGCGGCGGCGGTCGCGAGGGCGTCGTCGGCCTCGAGCTCGACCATCGGCCAGAGGACCAGCCCGAGCGCCTCGATCGCGCGCTCCGCGATCGGGAACTGGGCGAGCAGCTCGGGCGGGACGCCGGCCTCGGTCTTGTAGCCGGGGTAGAGCTCGTTGCGAAACGAGCGGATCACCCGGTCCGTGGCGCACCCGACGTGCGTTGCCGCCTCCTCGCGGAGGAGTGCCAGGAGCGTCTCGACGAGGCCGGCCACCCCGCTGAGCACGATCCCGTCCCGACCGAGGACCGGCGGGCGAGGGGAGTGGTGGGCACGGAACAGCTCGTACGTCGCGTCGACGAGGTGGATCTCCAGGCCGGCCTCTCTCATGGTGGGGCCATCATCACGCCCGGCTCGGCCAGGGGGCCGGCCGGCAGGTTCCAGGGCATGGTACGCTGCCCGCCGTCGATGGCCGCGGCGGCCGCGGCCGGTCATCCTGAAGCCTGTGAAGGCGGTCCAGTTCTCGATGAAGTCGAGCGGTTCGGACCAGCCGGGCGAGATCGGTTTCATCGCCATCGGCGACAAGACGTGGTTCGATTTCCTTCGATTTCGTAGTACGATTTCGTAGTACGAGATCGAAAGGTCTTCGCGGCGGGCGCAACACAGGCCGCGCTGCGCTCGCGGGAGGCGCCGGAGGAACGGACACCGCGCTCCTCGGTCGAAGTGGGCGAGCGAGCCCGCTCCGGAGCGGGTGGGGCACGGCGCAGAGCGACCGTGGCCGCGCCGGCCAGGGATGGCGGCTACCTTGTCAGCTCTGACATGCGCGGGACGGCGGCGGCCGGCGCGGACCAGGGCGAGTACCGGATGACGATGGACATCTCGGACATCGACAACCCGGCGAACGCGGTCAACCCGCCGAAGTAGCCCTGCTCGCGGCGTCCCCTCCGCCGTTTTCGGAGCTGACGATCGTCACCCCGGCCGCGACGAGCCGCGCCAGGGCCCGGTCGCCGTCGCCGGGCTGGAGATCGACCGCCCGGATCCCGTCGCGCAGGACGCTCGTCTCGAAGCCGAGCGCCGCCGCGTCGAGGGCGGTGGCCGCAACGCAGTAGTCGGTCGCCAGGCCGCACACGACGACCCGGCGGATCCCCCGCGCCCGGAGGATCGCCTCGAGCTCGGTCGGCACGGTCGCGCCTGAGACCGGGTCGCGCATCGTGAAGCCCGAGTAGCCGTCCTCGCCGTTCGATCCCTTGCGCACGATCGGGCCGGCGACCTCGAGCGCCGGGTGGAGGGCCGCGCCCCACGCGTCGATGACGCAGTGGACCGGCCAGATGCCGCCATCCTGGGCGAAGTGCGGGGTATGGGCCGGATGCCAGTCCTGGGTGTAGACGACGAGCGCCCCGGCCGCCCGCGCCGCGCGCACCTGGGCGTTCACGTACGGGATGATCGTCTCGCCGCCGGCGACCGAGAGCGCCCCCGCCGGGTCCGCAAAATCGTTCTGGACGTCGACGACGATGAGCGCCGTCTGGGGGTCGTAACGGCTCATGCCGATACGCTAGCGCACCGGGTCTCTGCTCGCAGCGATGATCCCACGGCGGTGTCCTTCTGTGCTGGAAGCACGCGGCGCGGCGGACGAGCATTGCGTCACCCATCGCCCGAACCTGCGTTCCGGCCGTGGGCGCGAGTCACGCGCCTCTGACGTGCCGTGCCACACCGAGCAATCCGCCGGCCATCGCACGCCCCAGCCGCCTCTGCCGGCGACGGTACAGAGTCGCGGTCGGGGGCGGGCCGGGCCGTGATGCGCTACGCTCCGGGCATGCCCTTCGACCAGTCCGTGCTCGACCTGCTCGACCGAACGCAGGAAGTCGAGATCGAGACCCGCACACCGGGCGGGGCGACCAACCGGACAATCCTCTGGATCGTCGCCGACGGCGGCGACGTCTTCGTCCGTTCGTATCGAGGCCCGAGCGCCCGCTGGTACAGCGAGGCGCTGGCCGATCGCCTCGTCGTGATCCACACCGGCGACCGACGCCTGGACGCCCGCGTCGTGCCTGCAGGCGATCCGAAATCGATCGCCCGGACGAGCGCAGCGCTCGGCCGAACGTACGCCGGCGATCCAGCCACACCGGCGATGGTTCGGTCCGACGTTCTCGACACAACCCTCCGCCTCGACCCAGTCTGACCGACCCGCCACCCCTCGGAGCGCCCCCGATGTACTTCGACGAATTCAAGCACCAGCTGCCGGACATCGACCCGGCCGAGACCCAGGAATGGCTCGACTCCTTCGACCAGGTCCTCGAGGCCGAAGGCGAGAACAGGGCCCGCTTCCTGATGTTCAAGCTCCTCAAGCGCGCCCGACAGCTCCACGTCGGGCTGCCGCCCCTCACCCAGACGCGCTACATCAACACGATCAGCCCGGAGCAGGAGCCGTTCTTCCCGGGCGACGAGGAGCTCGAGCGCCGGATCCGCCGGCTCATCCGCTGGAACGCCGTGGCGATGGTCCTGCGGGCGAACAGCCGTTTCCCGGGGATCGGCGGGCACCTCTCGACGTACGCCAGTTCGGCCAGCCTCTACGAGGTCGGGTTCAACCACTTCTTCCGGGGCAAGGACGCCGAGGACGGCGGTGACCTCATCTTCTACCAGGGCCATGCGGCGCCGGGGATCTACGCCCGGGCGTTCCTCGAGGGGCGCTTCACGGAGGATCAGCTCGACCACTTCCGGCGCGAGGTCGTCCCGGGCCAGGGCCTGAGCTCCTATC
>JAJYXX010000374.1 GCA_021801545.1 Chloroflexota bacterium
GGCGTGATCAGCGAGGGGGAGACTAAGGAACTGCCACGAAATAACTTGACAATTGGGGCCAGGTTCGGTATGCTCCGGGGGTGATCGATGAGGCCGCCATCGCGACGCGTTACGGGGCGCTGTCGGCGGCCCTCGACGAGCGCTCCCGGCGGCTCCTCCTCGGCGCCGAGGCGCGCGCCGCGGGGCGCGGCGGCCAGGCCGCGGTGGCCCGGGCGACGGGCGCCTCGGCGGCGACGATCCGGCGCGGCCTCGCCGAGCTCGGCGAGCCGGCCCCCGAGCGGGGCCGGGTGCGCCGCCCGGGCGGCGGCCGGAAGCGGACGGTCGAGCGCGACCCGACCCTGCGGCGCGACCTCGAGGCGCTTATCGAGCCGACCAGCCGGGGCGACCCGGAGTCCCCCTTGCGCTGGACGACCAAGAGCGTCCGCCGGCTGGCGGCGGAGCTCGGGCGGCAGGGGCATCGGGTGAGCTACCGGATCGTCGGCGAGCTGCTCCACGAGCTCGGCTACAGCCTGCAGGCCAACCGCAAGACCCTGGAAGGGACGTCGCATCCCGACCGCGACGCCCAGTTCGGCCACCTCAACGCCGCGGTCCAGCTGCAGCTCTCGCTGGGTCAGCCGGTGATCAGCGTCGACACCAAGAAGAAGGAGCTCGTCGGGCCGTTCCGCAACGGCGGGAAGGAGCTCCGCCCAAAGGGCGACCCGGAGCGCGTGCTCATGCACGACTTCGTCATCCCCGAACTCGGCCGGGCGAGCCCATATGGCGTCTACGATCTCGCCGCCAACGAGGCCTATATGAGCGTCGGCACCGACCATGACACGGCGGCCTTCGCGGTCGAGAGCATCCGGCGCTGGTGGCAGACGATGGGCGCGCCGCTCTACCCAGCGGCGGAGCGGCTGCTCGTCACCGCGGACGGGGGCGGGAGCAACGGCTACCGGGTCCGGCTCTGGAAGCGAGAGCTGCAGAAGCTGGCCGACGAGACCGGCCTCGAGATCGCCGTCTGCCACTTCCCGCCGGGCACCTCCAAGTGGAACAAGATCGAGCATCGCCTCTTCAGCGCGATCAGCCAGAACTGGCGGGGCAAGCCGCTCGTCAGCCACGAGGTCATCGTCAAGCTCATCGCCGCGACGACGACCCGGACCGGGCTGCGGGTCCGCAGCGCGCTCGATGAGAACGCCTACCCGGCCGGAGTGAGCGTCTCCGACGCCGACATGGACACCCTCTACCTCCGGCCCGACGCCTTCCACGGCGAGTGGAACTACTCGCTCCTGCCTCGCCTCATGCTCCCCCAGGAGTGAGTGGGCTTATTTCGTGGCAGCCCCTAAGGGTCGGGCGAAGCGTCCACGGATCGATGCTCGATCCACTTGTGTCCGGTGGACCCAGGCCCATCGCCTGATGCCCAGGTCACCGCGGCCTCACCGAGCTGAACCGATCGTTGTAGGGGTCGCCGACGTAGGTGACCTGCTGGTAGGCGTTGAACGGATAGGCAAACCCTCCCCCGTAGATGTGCTCGAAGAACGTGCCGCCGTTGCCAGCGAGGCCCTCGAACGAGCTGATCCGGTCGTTCCAGCCGATAACCGCGAGGTCGTCGTAGCGGACGGACAGGACGGCCGGGAGGCCCTGGAGGCCCGCGTCGGGGTAGACTTTCACGTACCCTGTCGCGGTGGCCCCGACGGTGCCGTCGAGGCCCGACGCTGGCTGGGCCGCGAGGCGATCGGCAACCGCGCGCTCGAGGTCGGCCCGCGTGCGGTAGCAGTGGATGCGCGGGTAGTCGAAGTCGTGGCAGGCGTAGCGGCCGACCTCGACCGCTGGGATCGGCCGGCCCTCGAGATCGGCGCTGATCGGCGGCTCACTCGCCGCCCCGACGGGCACTGCGTACACTGGAGCCATGACGGCCGCGAGGAGCGCCAATCCGATGAGCCTCGATCTGCCGGTGACGCGTTCCACGCTCACCTCCCTCCCCCGCTTCGCGCCTTGAGGCTATGGCCCTGATCGGCCCTCGGGAAGGGGGAAGAACCGCACGCTGGGCATGGGGATTCCCACACGGTCCGGGTGTGGGATCCCGAATCGGGGCCGGCTTCGCGGTGGCCGCCCTCGCCCTCGCGACGTGGGGGCTGCTGACCGCGGCAGCCGCGATCCCGGAGGCGGGCGTCGACTTCGAGGCGCCGCCAGGGAGCGTCCTGTGGGTCCTGCCGGGCGGCCCGGCCTGGCACGACGGCGTTCGGGTCGGTCAGAGCGTGGTCGCCGTCTCGACCGGAGAGAGCGCTCTCGACTGGAGCCTCCGGACGAGCAGCGGCCCCATCGAGTACCGCCTTCCGATCGAGGGCGCGGCGGCCGAGTTGAGAGGGCTGATCCCGCTCGCCGCCGCAGCGCTCCTCGTCTCTCTTCTCGCTTCCGGTGCTGCGATCCGCTTCCCTCGCTCGGCAGGGGCCACAGCCAGCCTGGCCGGGATGGCAGGATCGATCAGCCTGATGTTCGGTGGACACCCAATCGTCTCGTCGATCGGCGGGCTGTTGACGCTCGGCTTCCCCGTCGCCTGGCTCGTGGCTGTCGGCGTCCCCAAAAGACCGACCCGCCTCGGAGTCGGCCTCGCAGGCCTCGTGGTCGCGATCGCCTGGGTGATGGCGAGGTTCGGGGCACCTGGCGTGTACGACGCCGCCGACGCGGTGCGGCTCATCAGCGTCGGAATCGCCACCCTCGCGACCGTTGCCTTTGCGGTCGACGTCCGGCGCGCCTGGTCGGCCGTCCGGTCGGCACAAGGACCGGTCGTGCTCGACCTGCTCGGCATCGGGGCCGCCTCCGGCGTCGCCCTCGCGCTCTGGGCCGTCGGTGGGCTGCCGTCGATCGCCGTCGCCGCCGGGTTCATCGTCGCTGCCGTCCTGTACTGGCGAACGCGCCGTCCCCTCGTTCGAGCGATCGACCGACTCGTGTTCGGCGAGCGGGAGGAGCGCGCCTCCGTCGCCGCGGTCGAGGCCGAGCGCGGACGAGTCGCGCGCGAGCTCCACGACGAGCCGCTCCAGGAGCTGAGCGCCGTCATCCGGCGGCTCGAGACGACGCCCCAGCCGGCGACCGAGGCCGGGCGGCTGCGGGAGGTCGCGGTGCACCTGCGCGCCGTCGCGACCGACCTCCACCCGCCGGTGCTCGACGACCTCGGGCTGGGCCCTGCCCTCCCCTCTCTCGCTGAGCAGGCGGACGCGAACGGGAGCGCCATCGGGGTCGTGACCACACTCGATGACCGAACCGGAACCGGACGAGGCGAGCGGCTCCCGCCGAACGTCGAGCTCGCGATCTACCGGATCGTCGGGGAGGCGGTCGGCAACGCCCAGCGCCACAGCGGCGGGACGCGCGTCGAGATCGCGGGCCGACTGACGGCCGACCTCGTCGAGCTGACCGTCCGCGACGACGGGGTCGGTCTGTCCGAGGATGCCGCCCAACGCGCGGCACGAGCCGGGCATCTCGGGATCCTGTCGATGCGCCAACGCGCGGCCGCGATCGGCGCGGAGCTCAGCGTCGGGCCGCGCCCCGAGGGCGGGACGGCCGTCGTCGTGCGGTGGCGGCGACGATGATCCGCGTTCTGCTCGTCGACGATCACCCCGTCGTCCTTGACGGCCTCGACGCCGCCCTCTCGCGCGAGCCCGACCTTGGCGTCGTGGGCCGGGCGACGACGGCCGAGCAGGCTCGCGTCATCCTCGCCCGCGAGGCGCCCGACGTCGTCCTCGTCGATATCCGCCTGCCGGACGGATCCGGCCTCGACCTGGCCGCCGAGTTCGCGGCCCGCGACGCCCGCCCGGCTTGGATCGTCC
>JAJYXX010000070.1 GCA_021801545.1 Chloroflexota bacterium
ACACCTCTTCGAAGTCCTGGCGGGGACTCCCCTCGTAGATCCGCATCTGGCCTCCCCGTGCCCGGCGTGGCAGCAGCGGCCGTGACGGCCGGCGCGCGTCGAGTGTACCGGCCCCCCCGGTTGCCAGCAAGGCTCGGGCGGTCTCGCGCGGCGGTGGCGTGGGGCGCGGGCGGTCGGGGCGGTGGCGGCGGGCGCGGCGGGCGCGGCGGGGGCGGCGGCCGTTTGGGACCGGCAATCTTCGTCAAAGTTCGGCTCCAGGACACTATCCGGCTCGCGGCCCGGCACGTGCGCCAGCGCCCCCAGATTCCGCTCCTGATCCTCGCCCATGCACTCCCCACGCGCATCAGCGAGCCTTTTGCGCCTGGTTCGGGGCTGCGGCCCGGTTCGGAGCAGCATGATCGGCCCGAACCTCCGCGTAGCGTTCCCGGTGCGTGCAATAACGAGGAAGATGTACCCGGCGCGTCGGCCTCGCCGGCTGCCTGCCCTGTGTCATGTCAGTTGACGTAACACTTTCGCGTCCCCTACCCTTCCGCCCATGCTCCTGCCACGCACCGGCGACCGGGCAGACACGACACCGCTCCGAACCACCGAATCTGCTGCAGACACGTCGGCCCGGCACCGGGCACTGCTCGAACTCCTGGCCGCCGAGGGCGGACCCGTGACGGGCGCGGCGCTCGCCATGCGGTTCGGGGTGAGCCGCCAGGCGATCGTCCATGCTGTCGCGATCCTGCGCGCGGTCGGCGAACCGATCGTGGCGACCGGGCGAGGGTACCTGCTCGCGCCGGCGGCCGGTCGACTGCCCGATCGCGCCGTGGTCGCCGTCCGTCATCGGCCCGAAGCGGCCGAGGACGAGCTGCTGGCGCTCGTCGACCTTGGGGTCCGGGTGATCGACGTCACCGTCGAGCACCCGCTCTACGGCGAGCTGCGGGGCGAGCTTCACCTCGCCTCGCCGGCCGACGTCCGCGCCTGGGCGCAGGCGACCCGGCGGTCAGGGGTGCATCTCCTCTCCGAGCTGACCGAGGGCATCCATCTCCACACCCTCGAAGCGCCGAGTGACGAGCTGCTGGGGCGGGCCCGGGCCGTCCTCGCCGAGCGCGGCGACCTGCTCGACGAGGGCAAGAGCGCCCGATGACCGCCGAGACGCCCGATCAGCCCGAACGACCCCGCTCGCTCGGGCTGATCGGCCACGAGTACGCCGCCCTCGACCCGGTCCCCGCGTCGGGGCGGATCTTCGGGCTCGCCGACCAGGCCGCATTCTGGTTCGCGGCGACCTGCCTGCCCGCCGCCTGGTTCTACGGCGCGCTCATGGCCGGCGCCACCGGCCTGCCCGGCGCGCTCCTCCTGATCGCGGTCGTCAGCCCGCTCTCGCTCGTCCCGTGGGCGTTCCTCGGCTGGATCGCCGCGAAGACGGGCGCCTGCTCGACCGCGCTCGTCCGGCCGGCCTTCGGCCTGCGCGGCTCGGCCGTCCCGTCCGTCCTCTACCTCGTCTTCGGGCTCGGCTGGGCGGCGGTCAACGTCTTCCTCGGCGCGATCGGGCTCTCGTTCGTCTTCGCCGGCTGGCTCGGGACACCCGCCTTCCTGGCGCCCGGCTACGAACCACCGATGGCGGTGAGCATCGTCGCGGTGGCGGTCCTCCAGGGGATCGTCGCGGTCGCCGGGCACCGGATCCTGCGGCTCGTCCAGTGGGCGGCGACCGTCGCGCTCCTGGGGCTCGGCGCGGTCCAGCTCTGGCTCGTCGTCACCCACTGGAACCCCGCGGCGCTCTTCGCCTGGCGCCCGCCGGCCGAGGGGCTGACGACCTCGATCGGCCCGTTCGGCTACACGATCACGATCGCCCTGCTCGTCGATCTCCTGATCGCCTACAACTGGACCTGGGAGTTCATCGGCGACTTCAGCCGCTTCGCCCGCTCGCCTGCCGCCGGAACGGCAGGTCCGTTCCTCGGCGCGAACACCGCCCAGACGTGGTGGTTCACGGTCGGCGCGCTCGGCGTGGTCTACCTCGCCACGACGACCGGTGGCTTTGCCCCTGAGGCGGCCGATCCCTCGTCGCTAACGGTGTCGCTCGGCCTGGGCTGGGTCGCGGCCTCGATCATCATCGCGGCGACCGTCGCGACGAACGCGGGCAACCTCTACGCCTCGGCGCTGGCGATCACGAACCTCGCCCCGCGGATCCGGCTCGGCGTCCGCCCGCTCATCGGCCTCGCCTCGGCGGCCGTCGTCCCGCTGGCGCTCGTACCGCTCGTCGCAACCGGGTTCCAGGCGACGTACATCTTCTGGCTCGATGTCCTGGGCGCGATCGTCGTGCCGCTCTGGGTGATCGTCCTGGTCGACTTCTTCTGGGTCCGGCGTGGCCGCTACGAACCCGACCTCTTCCGGCCCGAAGGTGGCGCTTACTGGTACCGGCGGGGCGTGAACCCGCGAGCGATCGGCTGTCTCGCCGGCGGCACCGCCCTCTACTGGCTGCTCGCCTACGGGTTCCCCGAGGTCCGCGAGGTCGTCCCCGTCGCGCTCCCGGTCGGGCTCGGAGTGGCCCTCGTGTATGGCCTCGTCATGCGCTCGGAGCGGGCGGATCCGGCGATCCTCCCCGAGCGGCTGACTGCGAAGATCGGGCGCGAGGGCTGATCCGGCCGACAGATGTGCGGCGAAGACCGGTCGGTCGACCGGAGCCTCGGATATCACCCGGGGCCTCGGCTACCGACGTCGCGGTCAGCGCCGCCTTTCCGGCCGCCAGCCCACAGTCGGGACGTTGCCGGGGCTCTCTCCGTCCACACGGGGCTCTCTCCGGTCTTGTGCCCAGCCGGGCCATCCCGTAGCATTGGCGAGCCACATCGAATAGCGACAGAGGTAGCCTCGCCCGACCATCGGGATGAGGCTCAAACGGGGAAGCCGGTGCGAAGCCGGCGCTGTCCCGCAACTGTATCCATCCGGAACGGATGGGAGCCAGGTCGCCGGCCTCTGTCGGAACAAGCTGTAGCCTTCGAGAGAAGGGCGTAGGCACGTTCGGGTCCCAAGCCGAACCACCCTCGTCCACTCCGACGGGCGGGGGCCTTTTCTTGCTCGGCCCGCCCTCCTCGGCGGTTGCAGCTCAACAGCCAGGTACCCGAGGAGGTAGTCATGCGCTCCGGCGTCCGCTCGTTGCTCCTGGTCCTCGCCCTGCTCGTCGGCGCCTGCACGGGGGCAGTCCCGGCAAGTCCGTCCCTGGCGCCGACGGCGACAGTGCCGCCAAGCGCAACGCCCTCCGCGACGCCCATCGCCACTCCACTCACGATCCACGACGACGCAGGTCGGTCGGTCACCTTCACGGCGGCACCGAAGCGGATCGTCACCGCCGCTCCCAGCGCGACCGAGCTCGCCTTCGCCCTCGGTCTCGGAGACGAGGTGGTCGCGGTCGACAAATACTCGAACTACCCGCCCGAGGCGAGTTCGAAGGCCTCGATCGGCAGCTACATCGACCCCGACCTGGAGTCGATCGTCGGGGCAGGCCCTGACCTCGTGCTCGTCACCGACGTCCATCTCGCGAAGCTCGTCCCGGCTCTCGACGCCCGCCACATCCCGACGGTGGTCGTGAGTGCCAGGGACATCGAGGGCGTCTACGTGAACCTGCTGCTGCTTGGCCGGATCAGCGGCCGGCTCGAGCAGGCCGAGGCGCTCGTCGACCAGCTTCGCACGCGGGTGGCCAGGGTTGAACAGGCTGTTGCCGGCGCGACGCCGGTCCGCGCGTTCTACGAGATCGACCCGACGCTGTACACCGCCGGGCCGGGAACCTTCATCGACGACGTC
>JAJYXX010000111.1 GCA_021801545.1 Chloroflexota bacterium
TCGACGTCCGCGAACCGCACGAGTGGCGCGCCGGCCATGCCGCCGGCGCCCGGCACATCCCGCTCAACGAACTCCCGCGGCGGGCGGCCGAACTGCCGAAGGAGCGGCCGGTGTACGTGATCTGTGCCTCCGGCAACCGCAGCCGCGTTGCCGCAGCGCTGCTCCACGAGGCCGGCTTCGCCTGTCCGATCAACGTGAACGGCGGGACGAGCGCCTGGATGCGCTCGGCGCTGCCGATGGAACCCGGGGGCGCCTGATGGCGAGCCGATCCCGGCGCGCCACGCGGAACGCCGGTTCGCCGCGCGGTGGCTGCGCCGTCGGGGAGCTCCACTCGCTGGCCACGGCTCCGACGCCTGGTGCTCCCGTTGCTCATCGTCGGTGTCCTCACCGGTGGGGCGGCCGTCGTCTGGGCGACCAGCGACCCGCCGCAGCCCCCGTCGCGGCACGAGGCGAGCAGACCCAGCCTCGGCGCGGTGGACGGGCCGCTCGTGATCGCCGAATATGCCGACTTCCAGTGCCCATTCTGCGGTGCCTTCGCGCGGGAGGTGAAGCCGCGCATCGAGGCCGCCTATGTGGCGACGGCCCCGGCGCGAACGCGACACGGTGACGAGCGGCCTGGCGATGGCGGCTCCACTGATCGGCATCCTGCACGCGTCAGGCAGCGCGCGGCAATCGCCATTGGGCTGCTGTACGGCGGGTCCGTCTGGCTCAAGCTCCAGCCGCGGCCCTGGCGTCGATCCAGCGGAGCGGTCTCGAGCCCGAGGACATCGATCTCTTTCTTGGCCAGGAGTGTTGTCTTGACGCAGATGTCGCAGTAGGAGGCGTGCTCCTCGGACACGGTCTTGGCACCCGGCGTCCCCGGCTTCAGGTAGCAGTCGAGGTTGCTGTGATGACACCCATCCCGCCGCAGCCGCAGTAGCACGGCATCCACTTGATGATCTGCGGATTCGACATCGCGTAGGCGTAGGTTTCTTCGGTCGAGCCGTCCTGACGGCTCTGATCCCCGTGGCGGGCGACGGTCAGTTCGCCCCGGTCAATGCTCTCTCGATCGCGTTGGCCAGGGTGCCCCATGAGGATCCGCCGAACGTCGCGGAGGTCTTCTGTCGGATCGCTTTGAGGAAGGCGTAGATCGTGTCGAGATCGTCATCGCTGAGGACCTCCTCCGTGAAGACGGGCATTCCCCCCGGACCGGACCGGACGGTGGGCCGGAAGTCCGAGAGATCCAGCTCCTCGAGGTCGAGGTTGGGACCGATGACTCCCCCCTGGCTGGCGAGGCCGTGGCAGGCGGCGCAGCCGTACCCCAGGAAGAGGAGCCGACCGCGCGTGACCGGATCGGCATTCAGGGCGAGCCGAGGATCGGCCAGGCCGATGCCCGCGTAGGGGATCTCTTCGCCCACGTAGCTGATCGGCGTCCGGTCGAAGCCTTCCGGGCGCACGTTGGCGTGCGTCTCCGGGCTGCGTGCGACGACGCCGACGATCAGGCCGAACGCGAGGCCGCTGATCAGGGCGAGGAAGACGGCGGGGACGAAGAAGCGGCTCATCGTGTCTGGTCGAATCCGGGTGTCCTGGACTCACCGCTCGCTCGGGCAATCGCGACGAGCCGGAGCGCCACCCAGAACAGGATCGACCAGACGGTGGCGAGGACCACCATCGGGAGCTCCACATCGACGCCCGGGACGTCGATGCCGGCCGCGGAGCGATAGAGCTGTTCGCCACTGGTGACGTCGAAGGCCGTGTTGGCCACTTCGACCTCGCCGTCGCCGGGCGTGACGTACTCCATCCGGAGCTCGTGGCGCCCGCCGAGGCGCGGCCTGTAGGCAAGGGTGGCGACGCCGGTCTCGTCGGTCACCGCCCGGCCGATCTCGGCTTCGCCGACGACGCCAGCGAAGGACATCTGGAGGTAGAAGATGACGGTCGTCCCCCGCAGTGGCGCGCCGTCTGCCGCCTGCAGGGTGACCGGGATGCTGACCTTCTCGCCAACGGTCACGTCGCTGGGGGCGGTGGTACGGACCAGCACGTGCGACGCGAGTGCGGGGCCTGCCAGGGCGACGGCGATCGCTCCGACCGCGAGAAAGCCGATCGCGCTCCCGACGTCTCGCCGGGTGATCACGCTCATCGCGCGGCCTCTCCTTCCAGCTCCGGGGGTTCTAGCACGGCCCATCGGGCGGTGTCGGGCGAGACGACCGTCGCCTCGTGGTCCTCGGCAACCTCCCAGACCGCGATGATCGGGAAGACCTTGGTGAACACGGCGATCAGCAGCGAGAACAGGGCGAGCCCGGCGGCCAGGAGCGACCACTCGACCCAGGTCGGGGCGTAGCTGGCCGGCTCGTACGGCATGAGCGGGACGCGCAGGCCGGTCACCACGATGAAGTACCGCTCGATCCACATCGCAAGGGTGACCAGGACGGCCGCCACGACCATGCCGCGCACGTTCCGCGTCGCGGGGAGCAGGACGATCACGATCGGGGTGACGAGACCGCCCAGGAGGTAGAACCAGAAGAGGGGGGCGAACTCCGCCAGGAAGAGCTGGCGGAAGTGGAACTCCACCCCTTCCTCGAGCTTGTAGCCAGGGACCAGCAACTCGCTGATGTTGGCGTAGATCATGATCGCCGCCAACGCCGCCAGGAGGTAGCCGAGGTAGACGAAGTGCTTCTCCGTGACATACTCCTCCAGGTGGTAGGCGCGGCGCAGGATCGCCATCACGATGATCAGGATGGCGATCCCCGAGAAGATCGCCCCGGCGACGAAGAAGGCCCCGAACAGGGCGCTGTCCCAGGGCACGCGCAGGGTCATGGCGAAGATCCACGAGACGACGGTGTGGACCGAGACGGCGATCGGGATGATGAGGATCATCAGCACGCCGATGGCGGAGGCGAGGGAGCGCCGCTGCGTGGCATTGCCGTTCCAGCCGATCGCCAGGACGGTGTAGAGCCAGCCCCGCCAGCGCGAGGTGCGACCGGCGAGCCGGTCCCGAAAGAGGGCGAGGTCGGGGATCATCGGAACAAACAGGTAGGTGATGCTGCCCGTCAGGTACGTGGTGATGGCCAGCACGTCCCAGATGATCGGCGACTGCCATCGTCCGTAGACGACGACGTTGAGAAGGCGGTCGGGGCGACCGAGGTCGATGATGACGTAGGAGGCACCGCAGACGAGTGCCACCACGGTGACGAACTCGGCCATCCGCGTCACGGGCGTCCGCCAGCGCGCCTGTGAGACGCGCAGGATCGCCGAGATGAGCGTGCCGGCGTGGCTGATGCCGATGAAGAAGACGAACGTGGCGATGTAGAGGCCCCAGGAGATCCGGTCGCGCATCCCGGTCACGACGAGGCCGTCGCGGAGCTGGACCGAGTACGCGTAGGCGCCCCAGCCGATGACGGCGAGCAGGAAAGCGACGAGCGCCCAGAAGCGGCGGCCGGTCCGCCTGATGGGCGCGAGCGCCGTCTCCTCGAGGCGCTCCTGCCACTCGCTCAGCGCTGCCATGTCACGGCTCCCGCGGCCCGCTCCATCCAGGGCCACTCGGTCGGCTGCCGGCCAGGGGTGAAGGCGTCACGCCCGACCGCCTCGCCATGGCCGGGGATGTAGTAGACGCGCGGCCTGGTGCCCAGGTCTTCCTTCAGTCGGTAGGCGTCGTTCTCGGAAAGATGGAGTGTGAAGGGACCTCCTCGGCTCAAGCGCAAGCTGGTGCGCAAAACAGGAGCTCGAGGAGATCCCGATGGCAATCGTAGGCGGCTTTGACATGCACCGCGCCCAGATCACGTTCGAC
>JAJYXX010000010.1 GCA_021801545.1 Chloroflexota bacterium
CGATCGTCATCGGCTGTGCGGTCTTCGTCTGGATCCGGTTCGTCCGGTTCCCGCCGATCCTCGCCGCGTATGAGACGAAGCTGGCCAAGGAGCGCTACCTGAGCCGCCTGAAGTACGCCAAGCCGGATGCCACGATCCGCTCGAAGGCCTCGAAGCGGAACCGCCGCCGACGCTAGAGGCGCGCTTCACGAGCGATCGACGAGCCAGGAGGCAGGCGATGGAGATCCGTCGCTTTGGTGTCGGGCACCGGCGGCCGGACGGTCCACCCCGAACGCAGGGGGTCTACGGCCAGGTGATCCACAGTGACGGGCGCGGGGTCGTCAGCGAGCTGGCCTTCAGGCGTCACGCGGTCGTCGAGCCGCATACGAACCCGAACACGACCTGGTTCGTCGTCATCGAAGGGGGCGGCTTCGTCGAGGTCGGCGGGCTGCGTGCCCGGGTCGCTGCCGGCGAGGCCGTTCTCTGGCCGGCCGGCGTCGTCCACGGCGCCTGGACCGAGCTGTCCGAGATGCGCGCGATCGTCGTCGAGTTCGCCGGCCCGGACGACGCCGCGGTGCGGGGGATCATCGAGGAGCGCGGGCTGCTGCTCGGCAGCGGTGGGTTGGCGGCGGGTGTGGGGGCGACGGCGGGCGGCGCGACGGCTGCGGCCGCGACCGGGCCGGCAACGCCCGGCGAGGGTCGCCTGGCCCCGAAGGCGGGACCCGGCCACGGCGACTACGACCGCTCGAGCGGCGAGCCGTACTGACCGGCCGCGACGCGTCGCGGGCGCGGGTCAGCTGCGGCCGAGGAGCGCCCCGAGCTGGCCGAGGATCCGGGCGGTCGCGCCCCAGACCTCGAGGCCGTCGACCGGGAAGACACCGTAGCGCAGCGGCCAGTCGCGGATCGTCCGCTCGACGACGACGATCGGCGCACCGGGCAGGAAGAGCCGGACCGGCGCCTCGACGATCCGGACGACCTCGCCCGGATCGGGGGTCAGGTGTGGCCGCCGGCGGGCGACGGCGACGATCGGCGTGATCCGGAAGCCACTGACCGCAACCCAGACCGGGTCGAGCGTCCCGAGAACCTCGACCCCGGCCTGCGTCGCATCGAGCCCGATCTCCTCGGCCGCTTCGCGCAGCGCGGTCGCGACGAGGTCGGCGTCCCCGGGCTCCGCCTTTCCACCCGGGAAGCTCACCTCGCCGGAGTGGTGGCCCTCGTACGCCGGACGCTCGATCAGGACGACCCGTGCCCGGCGCGTGTCGTCCGGGACGAGGAGGACGAGCACCGCCGCCGACCGTGCGCTCGGCTCGTCGGCGCGGAGCGGCGGCCAGGCCCCGGTCGCGGCCGGGACCGGCATCAGCTCCGGCGGCGAGGGCGGCAGCCGGTCGGGGAGTGGAGCGAGCCGGGCGAGGGC
This sequence comes from Chloroflexota bacterium, assembly GCA_021801545.1. Classification (GTDB taxonomy): domain Bacteria; phylum Chloroflexota; class Limnocylindria; order Limnocylindrales; family CSP1-4; genus JAKAHU01. The sequence continues at coordinate 1,394 of JAJYXX010000010.1, forward strand.
TTCGTCGATCGTCACCCGGTCACAGTAGCGCGACACCGTTCGAGGCGGCGGCGACCGGCGCCCGGGACCCGCAGTCAGTTCGAGCGTTCCTCGCCGCCCTCGCCGTGGCCCTCACCGGGGTCGGGCAGATCGAACAGGCTCTTCGCCCGGCTCGCACCGGTCGCCCCGGCCCCCGCCGCCGTCGCCCGCGCGTCGCGCCGCTCGCCGGCCTCCGCGACGACTGCCGCGGTCTCGGACGAGAAGACGAGCGTGCCGCTCATCGGGTCGGCGTCGAGGGTGATCCGATCACCCGGCTTGAACTGGCCCTGGAGGATCGCCCGGGCGAGCGGGTTCTCGGCGAGCCGCTGGATCGTCCGCTTCAGGGGTCGCGCACCGTAGGCGGGGTCGTAGCCCTCGCGGGCGATGAGCGCGCGGGCAGCAGGCGCCAGCTCGAGCGTCAGTTCGTGCTCGGCGAGCCGCCGTCCGAGGTCGGCGACGAGCAGGTCGACGATCGCCGTGAGCTCGGCCTCGGTCAGGGCGTGGAAGACGATCACCTCGTCGATCCGGTTGAGGAACTCGGGCCGGAAGGCGAGCCGGAGCGAGTCGGTCACCTGGCGCTTCATCTCCTCGTAGGCCGCGTCGCCCGGCCGACCGGCGAAGCTCATGATCGACTGGCTGCCGATGTTGCTGGTCATGATGATCACGGTGTTCTTGAAGTCGACCGTGCGGCCCTGCGAGTCGGTGAGACGGCCGTCGTCGAGGACCTGGAGCAGGACGTTGAAGACGTCCGGGTGGGCCTTCTCGATCTCGTCGAGCAGGACCACCTGGTAGGGCCGCCGGCGGACCAGCTCGGTCAGCTGGCCGCCCTCTTCGTAGCCGACGTAGCCGGGAGGCGCCCCGACGAGTCGCGAGACGGCGAACCTCTCCATGTACTCGCTCATGTCGATCCGGACCATCGCCCCCTCGTCATCGAACAGGAACTCCGCCAGGGCCCGGGCGAGCTCGGTCTTGCCGACGCCGGTCGGGCCGAGGAAGAGGAACGAGCCGATCGGCCGGCGCGGGTCCTTCAAGCCGGCCCGGGCGCGCCGGATGGCGTCCGAGACGGCCCGAATCGCCTCGTCCTGGCCGACCACCCGCCGGTGCAGTCGCTCCTCCATGTGGACGAGCTTCTCGGTCTCGCCCTCCATCAGGCGGGTGACCGGGATGCCCGTCCAGGCGGCCACGATCTCGGCGATGTCGTCGGCGTCGACCTCCTCCTTGAGCAGGCGCTTCGTCCCGCTCGAGGCCACGAGCGCGGTCTCCTGCTCGGCCAGCCGGGCCTGGAGCGCGGGCAGCGTCCCGTACTGGATCTCCGCCGCCTTGCCGTAGTCGAACTCGCGACGAGCCTGCTCGATCCCCAGCTGGGCGGCCTCGATCTCCGACTTCGTCTGGCGCACGGCGGCGATCGCGGCCTTCTCCGTCTCCCACTGCTGCTTCATCGCGGCGGCCTCCTCGGTGAGGTCCGCGAGCTCCTTTTCGAGCGCGGCGAGGCGCGCCTTCGAGGCGTCGTCGGTCTCCTTGCGCAGCGCCTGGCGCTCGATCTCGAGCTGGATCCGCCGGCGCTCGAGCTCGTCGAGCTCGACCGGCATCGAGTCGATCTCCATCCGCAGCCGGCTCGCCGCCTCGTCGACGAGGTCGATCGCCTTGTCGGGCAGGAACCGCTCGGTGATGTAGCGGTTCGAGAGGACCGCCGCCGCGACGAGCGCCGAGTCGGTGATCCGGACGCCGTGGTGGACCTCGTACCGCTCGCGCAGGCCGCGCAGGATCGAGATCGTCTCCTCGACCGTCGGCTCGTCGACCATGACCGGCTGGAAGCGCCGCTCGAGGGCGGCGTCCTTCTCGACGTGCTTGCGGTACTCGTCGAGGGTCGTCGCCCCGATCGTGTGCAGCTCACCGCGGGCGAGCATCGGCTTGAGGAGGTTGGAGGCGTCCATCGCCCCCTCGGCCGCACCGGCGCCGACGACGGTGTGGAGCTCGTCGATGAACAGGATGACCTGGCCCTCGGAGTCCCTGATCTCCTTGAGGACCGCCTTCAGGCGCTCCTCGAACTCGCCCCGGAACTTCGCGCCGGCGATGAGCGCGCCGAGGTCGAGGGCGACGACCCGCTTGTCCTTGAGCGTCTCGGGCACGTCACCGCGCACGATCCGCTGGGCGAGCCCTTCGACGATCGCGGTCTTGCCGACGCCGGGCTCGCCGATCAGGACCGGGTTGTTCTTTGTCCGCCGCGACAGCACCTGGATGACCCGGCGGACCTCGTCGTCGCGCCCGATCACCGGGTCGAGCTTGCCCGCCCGCGCTTCCTGGGTGAGGTCGCGGCCGTACTTCTCGAGCGCCTGGTAGGTCG
>JAJYXX010000210.1 GCA_021801545.1 Chloroflexota bacterium
CCCGCTCCTCGACGAGCGCCCGGACTCGACACGCCGTGCGCCGCTCGAGCCAGCGCAGGGTCGTCGCCGACGTCCGGCCCGCGACCACCAGCTCGGCCCGCGGGTCCGCCATCACCGAGCCGACCGCGCGCAGCCGGTCACGGACGGTCGCGAAGCGGCCCCCGGCCGTCGCCGCAAGCTCCCGCAGCCCGGGCGAACACCTCGACCGTCCGGCCAACAGCGCGAGGTCGAGTGGACTGTCGAGATCGAGCTGGAGTCGATGGCGCGATCCGAGGTCGTGGACCTCCCAGCCGGCGCGTTCGGCGAGCCAGCGTGGGAGAGCGTTGTCGCCGGGCAGGTCGGGGATCGGCGGCAGCTCGGCGGCCCGGGCGATCGCTACCACGTCGGCCGAGTAGCGGTTGTTCGCCAGCGCGACGCGCTCCGGGTGGGCCGCCGCGTCCACGAACGCGCGGAAATCAACCGATCGCGCCAGCGGCACGGCCCCAGAGCCGAGGACGATGAGGCCACCGGGCCCCCCGAGCCCGCCGGGCACCCCGAGCCCGCTGCCACCGATCGACTCGACCGCTTCGGCCAGCCGGCGGCCGAACGGTGTATCGTCGAGCGGCCCGGCGACGACCCGCGCCGTGTCGGCTCCCGCCGCGAGGAACCCCGATCGGTGGCGCTCGGCGAGTTGCCTCCTGGCGTCGGCGAGGAGCCGCTCGAGCGGTCCGGCCGGTGCGGGATCGGCGTGAAAGATCAGCACGCTGACGGGCGCCATCACCCGAGTGTAGGCGTTGGATCAGCGAGGAGGACCTCCCTGGGCGGTCGGACCCGTGCCTATATCGGACTCGGGGCGAACCTAGGCGACCCGGCGGCGACGCTCACGGCGGCCGTTCACGCCCTCGCGGCCCTGCCGAGCGCCCGGCTCGCCGGCGTCTCGCGCCTCTACGCGACGGCGCCGGTCGGGGTAACCGACCAGCCCGAGTTCCGGAACGCGGTCGTCGCACTCGACGTCCCGGCCGGCCCCGATCCGGCCGCCGGAGCGACGGCGCTGCTCGTCGCCCTCAAGGGGCTCGAGCGCTCCTTCGGGCGGCGCGAGCGCAGGCGCTGGGGCCCGCGCGAGCTCGATCTCGATCTGCTCGTCTTCGGCCGGGCGTGCCTGGCGATCGGTCGCCCGCCGGCCGGCCGCTCGCTCGATGCGGACACCGACTCGGACCGGGCGGTACAGCTGCTCGAGGTGCCCCATCCCGACGTCCGGCAGCGGCTCTTCGTCCTCGCCCCGCTCGCCGACCTCGCCCCGCGGCTCGTGCCACCGGGCTGGGGTGAGACCGTTCAGTCGGCCTGCCGCCGCCGGCTCGCCGTCGAGGGTTCCGGGGCGGTTCGTCCGGTTGCCCGCTGGAACACGGTAACGGGCAGCTGGGTTCCCGACCTCGATCAGGTCGGCGGTGGCGAACCGGGGGCCGGACCGCCCACCACCCCGAGATAGCGCGTCGGGAGCCGCGTCTCGACGACCTCGCCGTCGCGCAGCTCGACCCGGTAGGCGAACGCCTCCGGCCGAGAGCTGACGACCTCGTGCAGCCTGGTCCCGACGAAGTGGAGCGCCGCGCCCTCGTCGGCGGCGTACCCGGCGGGCAGCCCCTCGGCGATCAGCCGCCGGTAGACCGGTCGCCGGTTCGGCTCGCCGTCGTAGTGCGGGCAGTGGCTGCCGGGCAGCAGACCGAGGCCGCCGCTCAGGCGCTCGAGCGCCGTCCCGAACGAGTCAGTCGTGCCGGTCTCGAACCAGCAGAGCGAGCCCGCGCTCAGTCCGGCCAGGATGATCCCCGCCTCCCAGGCCGCCCGGAGTGCCCGGTCGACGCCGTGGACATGCCAGATCGCGAGCATGTTCTCCGTGTTGCCGCCCCCGACGTAGATGACGTCCTGGGTGAGCAGGAAGGCGGTGATGTCCTCGCCCCGGCGCGCGAAGAGTGGCAGGTGCCTCGCGATCGAGCGGGTCGCGAACGCGTCATAGAAGTTCATGATGTAGACGGGGTCGTCGCCGCCGGCGGTGGGCACGAAGCAGACGCGCGGTCGCGCCTTCCCGGTGAGCGAGAGGATGAAGTTGTCGAGGAGCAGGTTGTCAGGCTCCATCGAGAACCCGCCCCCACCCATGGCGACGATCTGTCGCCGGCGCGCCGCGCGGTTGGTCACTGGACTGGGACCGGGCGCCGTCAGAGCCGGACGGCCGGCGGCTTCGAGCGGTCGAACATGTGGACCGTGTCGATGAAGCGGACCTGCTGGGTCCGGTAGGCCATGACGAGCGAATGGGTCCGCGCCCCACCGCCGAAGAAACGGACCCCGTCGAGCAGATCGCCGCTCGTGACCCCGGTCGCCGCGAAGACGAGGTTCTCGCCCGAGGCGAGCTCCTCGGTCGTGTAGACGTGGTCGTCGTCGGCGATCCCCATCCGGGCCGCCCGGGCGCGCTCGTCGTCGTTGCGAAACCGGAAGCGGGCCTGGATCTCGCCCCCCAGACAGCGCAGTGCGGCGGCCGTGAGGACGCCCTCGGGTGCTCCGCCGATCCCCATGACCGCGTGGACGCCGGTCCCCGAGACGGCGCAGCTGATCGCGGCCGAGAGGTCACCGTCGCTGATCAGCTTGATCCGGGCGCCCGCCGCCCGGACCTCGGCGATCAGAGCCTCGTGGCGCGGTCGATCGAGGATGACGACCGTGATGTCGTTGACGTTCCGGCCGAGTGCGGTCGCGATCCGGTGGACGTTCTCGGTCGGCGTGAGGCGGATGTCCACCTTGCCGGCCACGATCGGACCGACGCACAGCTTGTCGAAGTAGGTGTCCGGGGCGTGGAGGAGGCCGTCCCGCTCGGATGCCGCGAGGACCGTGATCGCGTTCCCCTGGCCGTGGGCGACGAGATTCGTCCCCTCCAGGGGATCGACCGCGATGTCGATCTCGGGCAGCGAGCTCTCGCCCTCGCCGGCGCTGCCGGGCCGCCCGACCCGCTCGCCGATGTAGAGCATCGGGGCCTCGTCTCGTTCACCCTCGCCGATGACGATCGTGCCGGACATGTCGATCTCGTCCATCGTCCGGCGCATCGCCTCGGTGGCCGCCTGGTCGGCGCCCATCCGGTCGCCGCGGCCCATGAACCGGGCGGAGGCGATCGCCGCCGCCTCGGTGACCCTCACCATCTCGAGCGCGAGAAGTTGTTCCATGGGGACCTCCTCGGGCTGTTCGTGCGCTCGGGCGCTCCGCTTCAGTGGCGGAAATGACGTCGGCCGGTGAAGACCATCGCGAGGTGATGGCGATCGGCGACCTCGATCGCCATCTCGTCCCGGATCGAGCCGCCGGGCTGGATGATCGCGGTCACCCCGGCCTGGGCGGCGAGCGCGATCCCGTCGGGGAAGGGGAAGTAGGCATCGCTCGCCATGACCGCGAGCTTCGCCCGCTCGCCCGCCCGCCGGAGCGCGATCTCGACCGACACCTGGCGGCTGGCCTGGGCGGCACCGATGCCGACCGTCGCCGCGTTCCGGGCGAGGACGATCGCGTTCGAGCGGACGTGGCGCACGGTCCGCCAGGCGAAGAGGAGGTCGGTGAGCTCTTCCAGGGTCGGTCGCCGGCGTGTCACGACCTTGAGCTGGCTCTTGTCGAGCGCGAGCTCGTCCTGGGTCTCGACGAGCAGGCCGCCGGCGACGCGCTTGAAGTCGAGCGAGGCGATCCCGTAGTCGCGCATCCCCTCGGTCGGATCCGGTGGGACGGCGAGGAGCTCGAGCCCCGCCT
>JAJYXX010000044.1 GCA_021801545.1 Chloroflexota bacterium
GGGACATGGGCGATCACCTGGCCGTTGGCCGGGTTCTCGACCGCGATCGTCTCGCCGCTCGCCGCGCCGACCTGCCGGCCGCCGATGAACTGGAGACACGTGGTGGGCTGAAGCGTCTGCGTCATCAGGATCATTCCTCCTCGTCGCCGGAACAGGCGCGTGATGGGCAGATTGTGCCCCCTGCCCGAGCGGTGCGCACGCGCGGACCGGCGGGCGCGACGGGGCCGGTGATCGCCGGCGATCGCCGGCGGCGCGGGGGCCCGGTGCACCAGGCCCCCGATACTGAACTCGGTAGTCTATATATTTATCGTCGCCGGGTCGGCAACCGTCGGCTACCGGTTGATCAGCCGAAGGCGTCGGATCGCGAAACCGCCGGGGGGCGAGGTGACGACACGTGTCCATCGACTCCCATCAGCCACCCCGCAGCGGGACTGGACCGCGGCCCGACCGCTTCCCGCTCCGGCTCGCGCTCACCTACGGAGCGGTCGCAGCGCTCTGGATCGCTACCTCGTCGACGCTGGCGTCGGATCTCGCGCCACCCGGCATGCTGGCGTTCGTCGAGGTCGTGAAAGGCGTCCTCTTCGTCATGGTGACGGCGTCGCTCCTCTACGTCCTCGCCTGGCGGTTCGTGCACCAGCGTCGCCGGTCCGAGGAGGCGCTGGTGACCAGCGAGTCCCGGTTCCGCCTCCTCGCCGAGCGGTCGCCGGACCTCATCTACCGGTACCGCCTGCTCCCCGACCGCGGGTTCGAGTACGTCAGCCCCGCCGCGCTCGAGATGACCGGTTACACGCCCGAGGAGCACTACGCGGACCCGGACCTCGGGCTGAAACTCGTCCATCCCGAGGACCTGGCGCTCCTCGAGGCGACGTGCAGCGGCGCCGTCGAGCCGGCGACACCGATCGTGCTCCGCTGGCGCCGCAAGGACGGCTCGATCCTGTGGACCGAGCAGCGCAACGTGCAGATCCGCGACGCATCCGGCAACGTCATCGCGATCGAGGGGGTCGCGCGCGACGTCACCGCTCGCCGCACCGCTGAGGTCGAGCGAGCGCAGCTTGCCACGGCGGTGGAGCAGGCCGCCGAATCGATCATCATCACCGACCCCGACGGTTCGATCGCGTACGTCAACCCCGCCTTCGAGCGGATCTATGGCTACCGCCGCGACGAGGTGGCGAGCATGAACCCGCGTCTCCTCAAGAGCGGGCGGCACGGCGAGCCATTCTACCGGGCGATGTGGGCCACGATCACGGGCGGGCGGACATGGTCGGGTCGCCTGACGAACCGGTGCAAGGACGGGAGCCTGAGTGAACACGAAACGGTCATCTCGCCGGTTCGCGACGACGACGGCCGGATCGTCAACTTCATCGGCATCCAGCGTGACGTCACACGCGAGCTCGAGATCGAGCGCGAACTCGAACGCGAAACACGGCTCAGGAGCGATCTCATCGAGGCGCTCGACCGCCTCCGCGCCCTCGACGGTCTCGATGAGATCGCGGCCGGCATCTGCGAGGAGGCACTCGCGTTGCCCGAGGTTGACATGGCAGCGGTCGTGAGCTTCACCACGCCGGGGGTTGCGGTGCCGATCGCCGTCCGCGTACCGCCCGGCGTCTCGATCGCGGCCGGCCAGCCCATCGCGCCGATCCGGGCGGCCGATCTCCGGGACCGCGCGTCGCGCGGACCGTGGTTCGAGACCTGGGCCCCCGGCGACGATCAGGGCGCCTTCGGCACGGCGCTGGCCGAGGCCGGTGTCCAGGCGCTCGCTTTCGCGCCCCTGCGCAGCGGACGCCGACTGCTCGGGTTGATCGCGGTCGCGTCGTCGAGTCCGAGCGGCGCGGCGGACCTGGCGCGGCACCTGCCCCAGATCACCGAGTTCGCCTCGGCCGCCGGGGCCCTGCTCACGCCGGGCCTCGAAGCCGACCGCCGGCTGGGCGAGGTTCGCGACCGGGTCCTGGCCACGATCGCCGGCCGGGCATTCCATCCGGTCTTCCAGCCGGTCGTCGAGCTCGCCGGCGGACGGATCGTCGGCTACGAGGCGCTGACGCGATTCCACGACGGGACGCGGCCGGATCACTGGTTCCGCGACGCACACGCGGTAGGCCTTGGGATCGATCTCGAGCTCGCCTGCCTGCACAGCGCACGCGAAGCAGCCGAGGGCCTGCCCGCTCGTCGCTGGCTCGGTCTGAACACCTCGCCCGAGCTGATCCTCGCCCACCATCCGCTCGGCGACCTGCTCGCCGGCACTGGCCGGCCGGTCATGCTCGAGGTCACCGAGCACGCCGCGGTCGACGACTACGAGGCGCTGCGCCAGGCCTGGTCGGCGATCGGGGGAGACGTGCACCTGTGCGTCGATGACGCGGGAGCAGGCTTCGCGAGTCTCCGCCACATCGTCGAGCTGCGCCCAGAGTACGTGAAGCTCGACATCGGTCTCGTCCGGAACATCGATCGCGACCCGGCACGCCAGTCCCTGATCGCGGGGATGCGCTACTTTGCGCTCAAGACCGGCTGCCAGCTCATCGCGGAGGGGGTCGAGACCGAGGCGGAGGCGGCCACGCTCCGGAGCCTGGCGATCGACCTGGGCCAGGGGTACCTGTTCGCCAGGCCGGTCCCCCTCGACGAGCTCGAGGACCCGGTGGCCGAGGTGACGGTGGTGACCGCACAACCCGGCCGGCTGAGGAGACCATGACCGCAGGTTTCCCTCGGCGAGCAGGAACCGGCGCGGGGTCGAGAGGGAGGTGATCGCGGTGGGCGCCTGGCGTGAAGTCGGTGACCGGGTCTTCGTTCGCCGCTACGCGTTCCTCGACCAGAACATCGGGGCGATCCTCGGCGACGACGGCGTCCTGATCGTCGATACGCGCGCGTCCCATCGCCAGGCGGACGAGATCCGGCGCGACCTGCGCGAGATCACGCGGCTGCCCGTGGCGCAGGTCGTGAACACCCACATGCACTGGGACCACGTCTTTGGCAACGCCCGTCTCCGGCCCGCTCCGATCTGGGGCCACGAGCGCTGCGCCGCTGCCCTTCGGGCCAACGGCGAGGCGCAACGGGCGGCGCTGCCCGGGCGCTACCCGGAGCTGGCGGACGAGTTCCGCGAGGTGGAGATCGTCCCGCCCGACCGCACGTTCGGCGAGCGAGCGACGGTCGCCTGGGGCGAGCGCGCGGTCGAGCTCCGCTACCTGGGGCGCGGGCACACCGACAACGACATCGTCGTCGTCGTGCCGGGTCCGCGACCGGGTACGCCGGAGGTCGTCTTCGCCGGCGACCTGCTCGAGAACGGCGCCCCGCCCTGGTTCGGCGACGGCTTCCCGCTCGACTGGCCGGCCACCGCGGAGGCGCTCGTGGCGCTCATCGGGGCGGTCGTCGTCCCCGGCCACGGGGACGACGGCGATCGAAGGTTCGCGGCCGGCCAGGTGGCCGAGCTGAAGGTACTCGCCGACCTCGCCGGCCGGGTGGGGGCCGATGAGCTCGGACTCGAGGATGCCGTGCAACGCGGACCGTATCCACCGCTGACGATGCGCGAGGCGCTCGGCCGGGCGCTCGCTCAGGCACGCGGCGAGCTCGGCTAGCGCCCAGCCGTCGCCGGTGCGGACGGCGTTCGCCCTGGGCCGGCGCCGGTCGTCAGGCGCCGATGCGAACGATCCAGCGGCCTCGGGCCTTGCCGGCCAGGATGGCGTCGAGCGCCTCTCCCAGGTGCTCGAGGTCGACCTCCGTCACCGCCTCGCCCAGGCCGCGCGGTCG
>JAJYXX010000013.1 GCA_021801545.1 Chloroflexota bacterium
CTGGCGGAGTTCCTCTCCGACGACGCTCGCCGCGACGCGCTCCTGCGAGCCACCGATGCAGGCACGGTGCGCTCGCTCATCGCCGCCTACGAGGAGGCGCACGATCCGGCCACGTCGTGACCGGGCCGACCCACCCAGCGGGGGATCAGCGAAGCCAGCAGGGAGGACGAGAACGACGGTGAAGATCCTGGCGGTGTGCGGCATGGGCCTGGGCAGCGGCCTCCTGCTCCGGATGCAGGCGGAGAAGGCGCTCAAGCAACTCGGCATTCAGGCCGACCTGGAGGTCGCCGACATCGGCACCGCACGGGCCGCGGCCGCCACCGCGGATCTGATCATCACCTCGGAGGAACTGGCCCAGCAACTCGGTAACGTGAAGCCGAGGATCGTGACGATCACCAACTTCGTCAGCCTGCCGGAGATGGTGAGCAAGCTGGAGGCGGCATTGCGGGATCACTGAGCGTCCCCTTCGCCGGCAGGCGGCCGGCTGATCCGCGCCCGTCCCCGGGACAATCGGTATGGAGGGAAGGACGAACTGATGGATGTATTGACAGGGCTCATCAACTTCCTGGTCCAGGAGGTCTTCAGCAAGCCGGCCTACCTGGTCGGCCTGATGACGGCCGTCGGCCTGATCGCCCTCGGCAAGAAGCCCGGCGAGATCGTCGGTGGCACCCTGAAGGCCACCCTGGGCTTCCTGATCCTGATCGTCGGTGCCGTCGCCGTCATCAACGCCCTCGATCCGCTCGGCAAGCTGATCCTCGGCGTCACGAACGCCCAGGGCGTCGTGCCGACGAACGAGGCGATCGTCGCGCTCGCCCAGAGCCAGTACGGCGGCGTCACCGCGTGGGTGATGTTCCTCGGCTTCTTCACCAGCCTCGTGATCGCCCGGCTCACCCCGCTGCGCTACGTCTTCCTGACCGGCCACCACATCTTCTACATGGCGACGATGCTCGCCGTCATCCTCGTCACGGTCCAGATGTCCGACATCGCGACCGTCATCGTCGGCGCCATCCTGCTCGGCACGATCATGGTCGTCATGCCCGCCTTCGCCCATCCGTGGATGCGCCGGGTGACCGGCGACGAGGCGGTGGCGATGGGCCACTTCGGTTCGTTCGGCTACATCGCCGGCGGCGCCGTCGGCCAGCTGTTCAAGGGGAGCAAGAGCACCGAGGAGATGAAGTTCCCCGAGCAGCTCCGCTTCCTGCGCGAACCGATGGTCGCGACGGCCGTCTCGATGGCGATCATCTACCTCCTGTTTGCGCTCGCCTACCTGGTCGTCAAGGGCGAGGCGGCCGCGCTCGAGGCGTTCGCCCCGGCGAACCCCACCTGGGGCTCGTTCCTGATGGCCGAGTTCCTGAACGCGCTGAACTTCGGCGTCGGCGTCGCGGTCATCCTCGTCGGCGTCCGGACGATCCTCGGTGAGATCGTGCCCGCCTTCGCCGGCATCTCGGAGAAGATCATCCCCGGCGCGCTGCCGGCGCTCGACGTCCCGATCGTCTTCACGTACGCGCCGAACGCGGTGATCGTCGGCTTCCTGGCGAGCGTCGTCGGGGGGCTGGTCAGCCTGGCGGTGATCGGGCTCGCCTTCCAGAACGCGCCGCTCGCGCTGGCGCTCATCCTGCCCGGGATGGTGCCCCACTTCTTCACCGGTGGTGGCGCCGGGGTGTTCGGGAACGCCACCGGCGGGCGCGCCGGGGCCGTCGCCGGCGGCTTCGTGAACGGCGTCCTCATCACGTTCCTGCCGGCGTTCCTGCTCAAGGTGCTGGGCAACCTCGGTTTCGCCAACACGACCTTCGGCGACGCCGACTTTGGCTGGTACGGGATCGTCGTCGGCAACGTCGCCGGCTGGGTCAAGGGCAACGAACCGGTGCTCATCGTGGCGATGCTCGTCGTCGCGGGGGCGCTGATCGCGATCGCCAGCTGGTGGCAGAAGCGCTTCGTCGACTCCGGCTGGGTCCCGGGCGGCGAAGCCGCCGGCCGCGAGGCCGCCGCCTAGACACACGCCGTCGGCGGCCGACAGGGACGGCCCCGCAGGTTCGAGAGGTACCGAAGGCCCGGGTCACGCCCGGGCCTTCGGCTGCCGGGCATACACTGAGCACCACGGTGGATTCGACTGACATCGGCCCGGCCGCCTCATCTGTCTCCGACCCGCGCCTACGCCCACCCCTCACCGACGCGGAGGTGACCCGCCTGCGCGACCTCGCCCGGCGCGTTCGGCGGCACGCGCTGCTGGCCGTCCACCGGGCGGGATCGGGCCATGTCGGAGGCCCGCTCTCGGTCGCGGAGATCCTCGTCGTCCTCTACTTCCACGAGCTGCACGTCGACCCCGCGCGGCCCGCCTGGCCCGATCGCGACCGGCTCGTCTTCTCGAAGGGTCACGCGGCGACCGCGCTCTACGCGACGCTTGCCGAGCGCGGCTACTTCCCGGCCGAGGAGCTCGCCACGTTCGACGAGATCGACTCGCGCCTCCAGGGTCACCCGGACATGACCGCCCTGCCGGGCCTCGACATGTCGACCGGCTCGCTCGGCCAGGGTCTCTCGGTCGGGGTCGGGATGGCGCTCGCAGCGCGCCTGCTCGGCGCGAGCTGGCGGACGTACGTCGTAATCGGCGACGGCGAGACCCAGGAGGGGCAAGTCTGGGAGGCGTCCTTCGTCGCCGCCCGCTACGGACTTGACAACCTGTGCGCGATCCTCGACTGGAACGGGCTCCAGCAGTACGGCTGGCGCCGCCCCGGCGGGGCCCCGGGCGAACGGCTGAGCCCGATCGAGAACCCGGTCGGTCGCTGGGAGGCGATCGGCTGGCGGGCGATCGAGGTCGACGGCCACGACCCGGCGGCGCTCGCGGCGGCGCTCGCCGAGGCCCGGGCGACGAGCGGGCGACCGACGATCCTCGTCGCGCGGACGATGAAGGGCCGCGGCGTCTCGTTCATGGAGGGCGATTACCGCTGGCACGCCAAACCGATCTCCGACGACGATCTCCGGTGCGCCCTCGAGGAGCTCGGCGGATGACGGTGCGTGCGGGATCTGCCCTCGGCCCGGTGGCGCCACGACCGTCGGTCGCCGCGACCGAGGCGACACGGACCGCCTTCGGGGAGGCGCTGGTCGAACTCGGGAGGCGCGACCGGCGCGTCGTCGTGCTCGACGGCGACCTTGCGAACTCGACGAAGGTGGACGGCTTCGCCGATGCGTTCCCCGAGCGGTTCTTCGAGATGGGCGTCGCCGAGCAGAACATGATCGGCGTCGCGGCCGGGTTCGCGACGGCCGGCTTCATCCCGTTCGCGACAACGTTCGCCGCCTTCGCCGCCAACCGGGACCTCGACCAGGTCCGCGTCGTCGTCGCCCAGACGAAGCTCCACGTCGTGATCGTCGGGGGCTACGCGGGTCTCCTGATCGGCCGGCCGGGCAAGAGCCACGTCTGCCTCGAGGACGTCGCGATCATGCGCGCCCTGCCGAACATGACGGTCGTCGCGCCGGGCGACGCGGTCGAGGCACGCCAGGCCGTCGTCCGCGCGGCGGAGCACCCGGGCCCAATCTACCTGCGGCTCGGCCGCGATCCGACGCCGGTCCTGTTCGACGAGCGGTACGAGTTCCGGATTGGCCGGGCCGTCCTCCTGCGTGACGGCCACGACGTCGCCCTCCTGACGACCGGTCTCCAGGCAGCCCGGACGCTGGAGGCGGCCGACCTCCTCGCCGCCGACGGGATCGAGGCGCTCGTCCTCCACCTGCCGAC
>JAJYXX010000343.1 GCA_021801545.1 Chloroflexota bacterium
CCGCCCCGCCGTAGCGCAGCGTGCGCAGGATGTAGGGCAGCGTAGCCGCCCCGACCGAGTCGACCGCGGCCGCCCAGCGCTCAGCCTCGAGCGGCCGACCCTCGGCGGTCACCTCGTCGCGGCCCAGGATGCCGGCGACCCCGAGCGCCCGGAGCTCGTCGTGGGCCTCGGGCTTGCCGGTCACCGCCCAGACCTCGTAACCGCGCTCGACGAGGATCGCGACCGCCGTCCGCCCGACGCCGCCCGTGGCGCCGGTGACGAGCACCGGGCCGGATGCCGGTGTCAGTCCGCGTTTCTCGAGCTCGACGATGCTCCGGGCGGCCGTGAACCCGGCCGTCCCGATCGCCATCGCGTCGCGCGTTGTCAGGCCGGCCGGGAGCGGCACGATCCAGCCGGCCGGGATCCGGGCGTACTCGGCGTACCCGCCATGCCGGGAGACCCCGAGCTCGTAGCCGTGGGCGATGATGCTCGACCCGACCGCGATCGACGGCTCGTCGCTCGCGATCACCTCGCCGGCCAGGTCGATGCCGGGGATGAGCGGCGAGATCCGGGCGACCTTGCCGTTGGGGATCGTGGCCAGCGCGTCCTTGTAGTTCACGCTCGACCAGTCGATGCGGACCTCCACCTCGCCGGCCGGCAGGTCCGCGGCGGCGAACGGACGAACGCCGCGCTCGACGCCGTCGGCGGTCTTCTCGGCGACGAAGGCCCGGAAGGTCTCGGGGATGGCGCTCATCGTGGTCCTCCAGTCAAAGGGCAGCGGGTGGTCGGCGGTCGATCGAACGAACGGCCCGGCGGGCGGGCTGCGGGGCTCGCCGGCGGGCCACGCCCGGCCGGGACGGCCTGATGGTACGGACTATCGGGGTCGGCGCGAATACTCTCTGAGGATGACCGTCGTGCCGGTTGCCCGGCAGGTGACGGTCGGCTCGGCGAGCACGTCGGCCGCCGAGGGCGAGATGTCGTAGCGCGAGGCGATCACCTTGCGGGCCTCGAACTCCACCGTCCGGCTCGTGTTCCCGACCCGCGTCACCCGGCCGATGAAGCTGCGGGGGCTGGCGCCGACGACGGCGATCGACCGGGGGCGGAGGATCGGCTGCAGGTCCATCTCTCGGTCAGGCTCCACGATCCGGCTGGGGGCTCGACTGGCCGGGGTTCGGCGTGCGCCGCATTATCGCCGCCCGGACTGACGATGCGAGCCGGTGTCTCGACCCCCGTGACACTGGACGAGTACAGGACGAATGCAGGACGGCACAGGACCCGTTCGCGTCCAGCCACATCCGTGACCCGTGGCCGGGTCCATTGGATGGGACGGACATCACAGCCCGACCGGCGATCCCCTCCGCCCTTCTTGCTCCCTCAGTGCATCGGCTTCCCTCAGTGCATCGGCTTCCCTCGTCATTGCGCGTCTCGGGAACACTACGCAGAGGCTCGGCCGGCAACGGTCGGTCCGCAGGTGCTCGGTGACCCTGCATCGGGCGCCCGAGGCTCGATACTGCTTCGACCCGAAAACATCGACGAGGATTGGCTGGGCAGTCGGACCGGAATCGGACCCGTTCGGGCTCGGCCGGCCGCGGATCTGGCGGCCCGAGGTGGATAGTGTTCCGGGGCCGCACATTGACGAGGATCCTCGACCTCGAATGCCCGCGGCGACCCGGATATGCTCAGCGGCTCCGCCCCCGTGACACGTGACACCGTGACACCTGACCTGTTGACGAAACGCGGCCCCAGCCCCATCATCCGCCGTACCGTGACTCACACCACACTCTCCTGGTCGATGTGTATGCGCTGGCGGCCCCGTCGCGTGGAGGATGGGGTCTGAGGTCACGCGCAACCTGACACGGGAGCAGCGGGACCGCAGACCGGTCCCGGGGCCGCAGATCCGATCGAGGACCTGCGGTCTTTTTGTTTCCTCCAGCGATCGCGACGGGTAGCCGCCGAAGCCACCGGCCCACGAGGCCACGGCCCAGCCCACGGGCCGACCGGGACTTCAGCGATCGACCATCCAGGCGCCGACCCGGCGCCACCCGTCACCAGGAGGAAGACCCCCGATGGCCAGCGACCCGCTCGACCAGGCGACCCTGCACCCGGAGACGCTCGCGCTCCACGCCGGCCAGAAGCCGGACCCGACGACGAACGCGCGAGCCGTGCCGATCTACGCCACGACGAGTTACGTCTTCAACGACGCCGCCCACGCCGCCCGGCTCTTCGGGCTCGAAGAGTTCGGGAACATCTACACCCGGATCATGAACCCGACGACCGGCGTCTTCGAGGAGCGGATCGCCGCCCTCGAGGGTGGCGTCGGCGCCCTGGGTCTCGCCAGCGGCCAGGCGGCCGAGACCCTCACGATCCTCAATCTCGCCCGGACCGGCGACAACATCGTCAGCAGCTCGAGCCTCTATGGAGGCACGTACAACCTCTTCGCCCACACGCTGCCGAAGATCGGGATCACGACCCGCTTCGTCGACGGCACCCGGCCCGAGACGTTCGCCCCGGCGATCGACGAGAAGACCAAAGCGGTCTTCCTCGAGACGATCGGCAATCCCCGCCTCGACGTCCACGACATCGCCTCGATCGCCGACGTTGCCCACGCCCACGGCGTGCCGCTCATCGTCGACAACACGTTCGCCCCGCTCCTGACCCGGCCGATCGAGCACGGCGCCGACATCGTCATCCACTCGGCCACGAAGTGGATCGGCGGCCACGGGACCGCGATCGGCGGGGTCGTGGTCGACGGCGGCGGGTTCGACTGGGCCGCCTCGCCGCGCTTCCGGCAGGACTTCGTCGAGCCCGATCCGAGCTACCACGGGGTGAGCTACACGAACGCCTTCGGCCCGGCCGCGTTCATCATCAAGCTCCGCGTCCAGGGCCTGCGCGACCTCGGGCCGGCCCTCAGCCCGTTCAACTCGTTCCTCTTCCTCCAGGGTCTCGAGACCCTGCCGCTCCGGATCGCCCGCCACAGCGAGAACGCGCTCGAGCTTGCCCGCTGGCTCGAGACCCGCGACGAGGTCGCCTGGGTCAGCTACCCGGGCCTCGAGTCCCATCCGTCGCACGGCTTCGCCAGGCGGTACCTCACCGGCGGCTTCGGGGGGATCGTCACGTTCGGAGTGAAGGGCGGCGTCGAGGCCGGCCGACGGCTGATCGACAGCGTCAGGCTCTTCAGCCTGCTGGCCAACGTCGGCGACGCGAAGTCGCTGATCATCCACCCGGCCAGTACGACCCACCAGCAACTGACGCCCGAGGACCAGGTCGCGACCGGGGTGACGCCCGACCTGATCCGGCTCTCGGTCGGCCTCGAGAACGTCGCCGACCTGATCGCGGATCTCGACCAGGCGCTCCGGGCGGCCACCGGGCCCGAGCCCGAGCGGAACGCGACGCCGAGCGGGACGACGGCATGACGATGGACGTCCGATCGGCGACGGGGGTGTCGGACGGACGGCCGACACCCGCCGCCCCGACACCCACCGCCGCCCCGACACCCACCGCCGCCCCGACACCCACCGCCGCCCCGACACCCACCGCCGCCCCGCCCGCTCGCCTCGCTTCCCCGCCGCGGCATGCCGCCGGGACCGGCCTTCCCCTCGGCACCGGGCGGCTCGAGTTCGCACCCCTCGGGACGTTCCGGCTCGAATCCGGCGAGCGCCTCGCTAACCTGACCGTCGCCTACCGCCACGACGGGCCGGGCCCGGACGAAGCGCCCCAGCTCCTCGTCATCCACGCCC
>JAJYXX010000385.1 GCA_021801545.1 Chloroflexota bacterium
TGGTTGGGCGACTACGTCGACATCGAGCTGACGCCCGAACAGCTCGCCGAACGGCTGACGCTGCTCGGCATGGAGGTGAAGGGGATCGAGCTCTGGGGGGCGAACTGGCGCTCGGTCGTCGTCGGCGAGCTCCTGACGGTGACGAAGCACCCGCGCGCCGACCGGCTGTCACTGACGACGGTGGCGGTCGGCTCTGGCGAGCCGCTCGAGATCGTCTGCGGGGCGACGAACATCGCCCCCGGCCAGCGGGTCCCGGTCGCGCTGCCCGGCGCGGTCCTGCCCGGCGAGCGGCGGATCGAGCGGACCGAGAAGATGGGCGTCGTCAGCAGCGGCATGCTCTGCTCGGGCGACGAGCTGCAGTTGACCGGTGACGCCGACGGGATCCTCATCCTGCCGCCCGACGCGCCGATCGGCCGTGATCTGAGCGAGCTCTATGGCGATGTCGTGCTCGACGTCGACGTCAAGCCGAATCGCGGTGATGCCCTCTCCCTGCTCGGCTTGGCGCGCGAAGTCTCGGCGGCGACCGGGGCACCGGTTCGCGAGCCGTCCGTGGATCTCGTCGAGACGGGACGCCCGACGAGCGAGCGACTCGCGGTCGAGGTGCTCGAGCCGGGCCTCTGCCCGCGCTTCGTCGCCCGCTGGGTCGCCGGCCTGTACGTCGCACCCTCGCCGGACCAGATCCAGATCCGCCTCCGCGCGGCCGGGATGCGCCCGGTGAGCAACGTCGTCGATGCCTCGAACTACGTGATGCTCGAGCTCGGCAAGCCGACCCACACGTTCGATGCGCTGGCCATTCACGAGGGGCGGTTGATCGTTCGGCTCGCCCGTCCGGGCGAGGAGCTCGAGACCCTCGACCACGTCGAGCGTCGGCTCGACCCGGAGGCACTCGTGATCGCCGACCCGGCGGGCGTCCTCGCGATCGCGGGCGTCATCGGCGGCGCGGCGAGCGAGGTGAGCGAGTCGACCCGGGACGTCGTCATCGAGTCGGCGATCTTCGACCCGATCAGCATCCGCCGCACCGGCCAGCGCTACGCGCTTCGCTCCGAGGCGAGCCTGCGCTTCGAGAAGGGCCAGGAGTCGCGCCTGGCGCGGATCGGCGCCGACCGGGTGGCGGCGCTGCTTGCGGCCTGGGCGGGCGGCGAGATCGCCCCGGGACGGATCGACACCGCACCCCGGGAACCCGAACGCGCGCGGGTCGCTTTCCGGCCGGGCCGGATCAACCGGCTGCTCGGCACCGCGATCGGCGTCGCTGAGCAGCAGGCGCTCCTGGCCCGGGTCGGAGTCGAGACCGAGCCCGCCGAGCCCGGTACGGCCGTCCCCGTCGCGGCCGGCGAACCGCCGCTGCGCGCGCCGGCGGGCACCGATGAGGCGCTCGTCGCCGTCGTCCCGACCTGGCGCCGCGATCTCGCGATCGAGGCCGACGTCGCGGAGGAGATCGCCCGGGTCCGGGGTTACGAGCTCGTGCCCGGCACGCTGCCCGACACCCCGATGCCGCCCTATCGGCCCTCGCCCCTCGAGGTCCGCGACGCGATCCGCGAGACGCTCGCCGGAGCCGGCCTGACCGAAGTCGTCACCCATGCCCTCGTCTCGCCCCACGAGGCCGAGCTGCTGCGCTGGACTGGTGACGACGAAGCCCCGGTGCCAGGCGACGAGCCGGCGGGCGGGCCGGTGGTGACGGTCGCGAACCCGCTCTCGAGCCAGCATTCGGTCCTCCGCCAGCAGCTGATCGGGAGCCTGCTCGGGGTCGTCGGCACGAACCTGCGCCAGGGACGCGACGACGTCGCGATCTTCGAGATCGGCAAGGGCTACGCGCGCGCGCCGCTCGCGGGCGCCGGCGCGCCGGCAACCCGCGAGTGGTGGCGCCTCGGGCTGGCCCTGACCGGCGAGGCGGCCCCGCCGGCCTGGAACCGGCCGTCGCGCCACGTCGATCTCGATGATGCGAAGAGCATCGTCGAGCTGCTCTGCCGGCGGCTCGGGTTCGAGCCACCGCGCTACACCGCCGACCGGCACGGCTACCCGTTCCACCCCGGCCGCTCGGCGATTGCCGCGGCGCTCGCCCCGGCGGGGGACCGTGACGCCGGAGCCGCCGTCCTGCGCGGCCGTGTCGCGGAGCTCCACCCGGACCTGCTCGAGGCGCTCGATCTGCGGGCCGAGCGGGTCATCGTGGCCGAGCTCGCGATCCGGGGCCTCGCCGGCGGTCAGCTCGCCGCGGTCCGCGCTACGGCGGTGCCGCGCTTCCCGGCCGTCGAGCGCGACATCGCCGTCGTCGTCCGGGAAGCGCAACCGGCTGGCGAGGTCGCCGCCCTGATCGGCGCCGCCGGCGGACCGCTCCTGCGTGGACTCCGACTCTTCGACATCTACCGTGGGACCCCGCTCGCGGCCGACGAGAAGAGCCTCGCCTTCCGGCTCGTCTTCCAGGCGCCCGACCGGACGCTCACCGACGCCGAGCTCGAGGTGGCGATCGCGGCGATCGCGACCGCGCTCGAGCGACAGCTGGGGGCGCACCTGCGCACCTGACCTGCGGCAACCCGAACAGCCGGTTGCGGGCCGCGATCGCGCGCTGCTACCCTTGGCCGGCCGCGATCGCCCGCCGGGCGATGACCGGGAGCCGGCCGAGGAGTGGACGTGGACATCGTCGGGTTCATCACCGCGCAGCGCCTGTTCGACCTCCTGTTCGTCCTCCTGCTCTTCGCCGCCTTCGTCCTCGGCTTCATCCAGGGCACGATCCGCCGGCTGCTCGGGATCGCCTCGATCCTCTTCTCGTTCCTCTTCGCCGCCAACGTCCGCGACATGCTCGGCCGGTTCCTGGCCGCGAACTGGACGCAGTTCCCGGCCGAGTACTCGTACATGCTCGCCTTCCTCGGCGTCTTCGTCCTCGGCAGCGTCGCCTTCTCGATCGTCATCCAGGGTTTCTACTACCGGACGCCGCTGCTGGCCCGGGCCACGATCGTCGATGAGCTCCTGGGCGGCCTGCTCGGGATCGTCCAGGCGGTCCTCGTCGTCGGCTGCCTCGTGCTCATCCTCGACTCGTTCTTCAACGTCCCCGGCCGCGGCGCCGCCGGCCCGAACGAGCTTCCGTTTCTGCGCAGCTTCTACGTGGCGTACGCTGGCTCGGCGAGTGCCGAGCTCTTCCGCGCGACGCTGATCCCGGCCTTTCTCAGCCTCCTCGGCTGGCTCGTCCCGGATGAGATCGAGGCGCTCCTGGCGCGGATCGGGGGCTGATCGCGGCCGAGACGCCTGCCCGCGAACGCCCCGCACCGGCGGTCGTCGACCGCGCGCTGCTTGCCCAACCGACCCTCGAGGCCGCCCGGGCGCTCCTCGGCGCCCGTCTCGTGCGCGACGACGCGACCGGCCGGCGGGTCGGGCGGATCGTCGAGCTCGAGGCCTACATCGGCACCGAGGATCGCGCCTCCCATGCACGCTTCGGGCGAACCGCCCGCAACGCGGTGATGTTCGGACCGCCGGGCGTCGCCTACGTGTACCTTGTCTACGGGATGTATGACTGCCTCAACGTCGTCACCGAACCGGCCGGTCGACCGGCCGCGCTCCTCGTCCGGGCCGTCGCCCCCCTCGCGGGGATCGAGCTGATGCGGGCCGCCCGGCTCGCCCATGCCCGCGCCCGGCGTCGCTCCGCCCCGGGCGAGCGGCTCGAGACCGAGGCCCGCCGGATCGGCGGACTCGACGTCGCCCGGCTGGCGAGT
>JAJYXX010000273.1 GCA_021801545.1 Chloroflexota bacterium
CTCCGGGAAGTACGGGTTCCCGATGTCGGTGACGATGAGCCCGAGCGTCCGCGTCGTGCGGAGCTTGAGGGAGCGGGCGATCCCGGACGGCCGGTAGCCGAGCTCCTTGACGGCCTCGAGGACGCGCGCTCGTGTCTCCGGCCGCGAGCGCGAAACGCCGGACAGGATCCGGCTCACCGTCGCGGTCGAGACGCCGGCCCGGGCGGCGACGTCCTGGATGGTCGGAAGTGTCACGTCCCGCCAGGCGGCGCTGAAGTCCGGCCGGACGGATCCGCCGGCCCGGCGCCGGTCGCGCCGTCGGGATCGACGGTCCGGTCCGCCGCCGCGAGCTCTTCGAGCTCGCGGCTCAGCTCTTCGAGCTCCTCGCCCCCACCCATCTCGCGCGCCAGCTCATCGGCCGACAGCTGGCCGCGCCGGAAGTTCCCGACGCTCCGACCGCGGGCGAGGACCGTGAAGTGGTCGCCGACCGGGAGCGCATGCTGGACGTTGTGGGTGATCAGGACGACCCCGAGGCCGCGCGAGCGGGCGCGGATGATGTGACGGAGTACGATCGCCGATTCCTTGACGCCGAGCGCCGATGTCGGCTCGTCGAGGATGAGCACCCGCGCCCCGAAGTGCTCGGCCCGGGCGATGGCGAGGGTCTGCTGCTCGCCGCCCGAGAGTGTGCCCACGAGCTGGCTCGTGTCGCGCAGCTCGATGCCGATCTCGCGCATCTCCTCGCGCGCGACCGCGTCCGCGAAGGTGGTGTCGAAGACCCGGAGCGGCCCCAGCCCGGTCGTCGGCTCGTTCCCGAGAAAGAAGTTCCGTGTGATGCTCATGAGCGGCAGAACCGAGAGGTCCTGGTAGACCGTGGCGATCCCCCGCGCGAGCGCGTCCCGCGGCGAGGCGAGCCGGATCGGCTCGCCGTCCATGAGGAGCGCGCCCCGGTCGGGCTGGTGGACACCCGACAGAATCTTGATCAGCGTGGACTTGCCGGCGCCGTTGTCGCCGAGGAGGCAGGTCACCTCGCCCCGACGAACCGAGAACGAGACGTCCTCGAGGGCAACGACGCGCCCGAAGTACTTCGAGACGTTGCGGGCCTCAAGAATCGGCGCCCGTTCGGCGGACTCCCCGGGACGCGGTTGCGAGTGTGCCTGGCCGTCGGGCCGCTGGTTCGTCATCGCCGGGCCTCCGAGGATCGGCGGCGGATGTAGTCGTTGACGAGGACAGCGGAGAGGAGCATTCCACCAAGAACGACCTGATACCAGTCCGTGTTGATGCCGGCGAAGATGATGCCGAGCTGGGTTACGCCGAGCGTGAACGCCCCGAACATCGTCCCGAGGGCCGACCCGTAGCCGCCGGTGAGGAGTGTCCCGCCGATGACGGCGGTGATGATCGCCTCGAATTCCTTGCCCTGGCCGCGGAGGACGTCGGCGCTCCCGACGCCGAGGACCTGGATCGTCGCGAGAAGCGCCGCGGCGCCGGCGGTGCACATGAACAGGATGACCTTCACCCGGGCGACCGGCACGCCTACGTTCCGGGCGGCGTTGCGCGAGCCGCCCACCCCGAAGATCCAGTTGCCGAACCTCGTCCGCAGGAGGACGAACGTCGCGACGAGCGACACTCCCAGCCACCAGAGGATCGAGACCGGGAACTCCCCGCCGTCGATCGTGAACAGCGTCGCCGTGAAGAGTTCGGAGATCGGGTCGCCAGCGGTGTACTGATCGAGACTGCCGACAACGGTCCGACCGGTGATCAGACGGGTCGCCCCGATCGAGGCGCCCCGGAGGATGAACAGCGAACCGAGCGTCACGAGGAAGGACGGCAGCCCGGTCCGCACGACGAGATACCCGTTCAGGGCGCCGACGGCGAGCGCGAACGCGAACGCGACGACGACCGCGAGCCAGATCGGGAGGCCCCACACGTCGAGCGAGAGCCCGAGGATGATGCCCGTCGCGCCGACCATCGAGCCGACCGACAGGTCGAACTCGCCGGCGATCATGAGGAGCGCGACCATCGAGCCGATGATCCCGATCTGGGAGGCGATTTCGAGATAGCCGGCGGCCCCCCGCCAGGAGAGGAAGCCGTTCGAGCCGGCCAGGAATGCGAAGACTAGCCAGATGAGGATCGCCCCGACGATCGACCCGAACTCGGGCCGGTTGAGGAAGACCCGGACCGGGCTGATCCGCCGCACCCGTCCGGCGGTCGCGCTGCCTTCGATCGTGCTCATCGCAGCCCCTCGGGAACGGACGAGGCCAACATACGCCGGCCCCGTCCGCTCGGTCTACGAATGGATCCGCATCGCGGGATCTCCCGCGTCAGCGGATGCCCTTGGCGGACAGGTCGATGACCGCTTTCGCGTTCTCCTGCGTCACGAAGCCCGGGCCGGTGAGGATGACCCCGCCTCCGCCCGGCAGCAGTCCACCGGACGTGTTGTAGTGGGTGAGGAAGACGATCGGCAGGTAGCCTTGGAGGAACTGCTGCTGGTCGATCGCGAAGAGCATGTTGCCCGCGTCGATCGCCTTGAGGACGTCGGGTGAGAGGTCGAACGTCGCGAGCTTGATCTGGCCGAGCTTGCCGGCAGATTCGAGCGCCTTGAGCGCCGGAGCCGCGCCTGTCGGGCCGAGTGTGAGGATGCCGTCGATCGAGGGGTCGGATTGGAGCGCGGCGGCGATCTTCTGCTCGGCGCCCGTCGGGTCGGTGAGCTCGACCGCGAGGACCGTGACCTTCGCCCCGGCCATGCCGTCCGTGAATCCCTGGCAGCGCAGGTCGAGGGCGGCGTTGCCGACCTCCTGGTTGATGCACAATGCGTTCTTCACACCCGCGGCAGCCATCCGCTGGCCACCGCCGAGGCCGGCCTCGTACTCGGTCTGGCCGACGTGGACGAGGACGCCGAGGTCCCTGTACGTGTCGGACCCGGAGTTCATCGAGATGACCGGGATGCCGGCCTCGACCGCCTTCTTGATGCTCGGGCCGAGCGCCGTGGCATCCGGCAAAGAAACGACGAGGCCAGATGGCTTCTTGGCTACGGCCGCGTCGATGAGCTGGGCCATCTTCACCATGTCGAAGGTGTCAGGGGCCGTGTAGTTCACCTTCACGCCCATGTCCTTCGCCGCAGCGTCGACGCCGTTCTTCACGACCGACCAAAACGGGTCCGAGGCCTGGCCATGACTGACGACCTCGATGCTGATCCCGGATCGGTCGGGACCGCCGGCGGCGGGCGCCGACGTCGCAGCGGACGTACAGGCGCCGACGATGAGCGCGAACGGCACGAGAGCGACAAACAGCTTACGCAGGGTCATGTGATCTCCTCCTCAGCGGGCCGTCCCATCATGGACGACCACCTACACACGCGGGCACAACCCGGCTCGTCGCGTACCCGCGTCACGATGAGTCCGAGGCCACCTCCTTTCGCGCCGTTTGCGTCCGGTTCACGACACGATCTCGGCGACCCGGACCGGGCGATGCTCCTGCAGCGACCGCGTGGCCGCCTCGGCCACGCGGAGCGCCTCGAGGCCGTCGCGACCCGTGCACGGGCTGGGCGCCTCGCCACGGGCAACGCGGAGGAACTCGGCGAACTCGGCCCGGTAGGCCGCGTCGAACCGGATCAGGAAGTTCTGCCAGGCGGGTCCCGCGGGCGGCGGGACACCCGGCTCGAGCGAACGGATCGGCGTGTGGGGTCCGAGCCCCACGGTCACGCTGTCGCGCGAACCGAAGA
>JAJYXX010000162.1 GCA_021801545.1 Chloroflexota bacterium
GGCCTCCCCATCGGTCCAGTCAAGCAACGGACCGGCAATTTGCGCTGTCCGACCAGCCACCGACGCGCCGTGATCAGCGACCTCGAACGCAAGGCGCATGCGGCGGGCAAGAATGTCGTCGAGGGAGAGTGCCATCTCCTGCTCCACGGCCCATGCGACCTCCGCCTCGAGGTACAACGCTTCCGGGTGCAGGCGGCGCAAGAGGTTTCGATCCCGGCCCAGAGACAGGACGGCAGCGGCCTCCAGCCCGTAGCGGGAAACGAGGTGCTCGATGACCTGAAGATCGAGCCCGAACGTCCGCCGAAGCACGTCGATCGCGTCCCCGTCGACTGCTAGCCCGCTGGGTGTCGCGACCGGTGCCCCGACAAGGGGCCGAGTAGCCGTGACGGAGGGGTGGGCACGGACCCGACCCGCGGCGACAATCCGGTCGACGATCTGTTCCGCCATCAGCCGATACGTCGTGTACTTCCCTCCGCGGACCGTGAAGAGGCCCGAGATCGGCTCGCGGATCTCATGCTCACGAGACGCGGTGATGGTCGACGACCCGCCCCCGACAAGCGGCCGGATTCCCGCAAATGTCGCCACGATGTCGGCCCGCGACAGACCGACGTCCAGAACGTGGTTGACCGCCGCGAGGAGCTCATCTGCTTCCCCACGGGTGGCCGCAGGCCGATCTGTCGAACCTGCGTGAGCATGATCGGTGGTGCCCACGATCCAGCGGGAGTTCCAAGGAATGAGGAACACGACGCGGCCGGGCACCCTGATGGTCATGCCGCCCATCCCAGGGATCTGCTCCCGGCGAACCACGAGGTGAATGCCTCGGCTTGGCATTGTCGTGCCGTGACCTGCAAGCCTGAAGGGCCCGCCGTCACCACCGACAACGCCGGTGGCGTCAAGAACTGCTGCCGCCCGGACACGATGGCGGTGACCAGTCCGGGTGTCCTCGACGATCACACCATCGACGCCGGCGCTGCTGCGGCACAGCTCGACGGCGCGCATCCGCGTCAAGACCGTTGTCCCGGCTGCGACGGCTGTTCGGGCAACGGCGACAACGAACCGTGCATCATCCTCGATCCCATCGTGGTAGACCCAAGCTCCCCGGAGGCCGGCTGCGCGGAGGGATGGGTGCTGGCGGCGAGCCGTCGATGGCGACTGGAAGCGCGGGAAGCCGGCACCCTGAGCCGCCCCGAGGAGTCCGTAGAGGGTTAGGCCCACCCCGTAGTACGGAACCTTGAGGGCCAGCCCGTAGATTGGGACAAGGAACGGCTCAAGGCGGACGAGGTGCGGTGCAATCCGAAGAAGGGTCGCTCTCTCGGCCAGTGCCTCTCGGACGAGACCGAAGCGGTACTGGTCCAGATATCGAAGCCCTCCGTGAATGAGCTTCGACGATCGGCTGCTCGTCCCAACCGCGAGGTCTTCCCGCTCGACAAGCGCGGTCCGAAGGCCGCGCGTTGCAGCTTCGAGCGCGGTCCCGATCCCGGTAATGCCGCCCCCGACGATCAGGAGATCGAACGCTTCATGCGTCAACCGGTCCACGGCCGACGCCCGCCCCTCAAGGGCCGTCGCACGCATCGCACTCACTCCGAACGGCGTGATCAGGCGGGCCAGCGTGGCGGAGCGGACCGCCCACCCGGGTTCGGGGGGACCTTAACTCGGCATGCGACGCGGTGCCGAGGACGGACACTCACGTGGGAACGACCTCAAGCGCGATCCCGCGCGACCGCATCTGCTCGACGATCTCGCGGGGGGTTCGGTCATCGACGATGACGAGGTCGAAGGCTGACAACGGAGCAAGTGCATGCAGGGCGCGTCTGCTGAACTTCGTGTGATCCGCATACAGGACGCGCAATGCCGCCACCTCGAGCATGGCCTTCTTGAAGGTCACGGTCTCCTGGGATTGGTGGTAACAGACCCCATCCGTGATCGCCGACGTGGACATCACGACGAGATCCACGCGCAGCGACCGGATCGTGTCCACTGTCATTCCACCCATGAAGGCGTCCGCCCACTCGTAGTGCGTGCCGCCAAGACCAATAAGTCGAATCCCTGGCTTACCGCTCAGCTCGCGCATCACGGCTAGGAAGTTGGTGATGACCGTGAGCGGAGCGCGTTCGGGTAGCAGTCGAGCGAGGAACACGCCGGTTGTTGAATCGTCAAGCATGATCGCCTGACCTGACTCGATGTGCCCGGCGGCCGCCCGGGCGAGGGCCTCCTTCTCGTGGGCCTGACGGGCAAGCCGTACGCGAACGCCACTTTCGAACAGGGCGGAAGGGAGAACGGTGGCAGCACCACGAACCTTCCGGAGGAGCTGCTGTTCACTCAGGTCGTCGAGATCGCGATGGATCGTCATGATGCTGACGCCGAATGCTCGCGCCAGGTCCTCGATACGCACCGAGCTCCGCTCGATCACGAGGTCAACAATCTTGGCGCGCCGGGCCCTAGGCGTCAGACGGTCATCGGGGCCAGGACCGGCGTCTGCACGATCACCGAGCCCATTCATGTCGAGGGGCGACAGCGATTCCGGCAGCTGGGTTTCCGTGTCCGTCTCCCTTTCACTGCGTCTAGACATCGATTCACGCCCACGGAATGGCGGGCTCGCCTCAGGCCGAACCCGCCCCTCAAGGTCTGGGTGGTTGCGTTCTTGCAGACCAGCCTGCCTACTGATTCGCCAGATTACCCGAGGCGATGTTCTGCTCGACTAGGTCCGGGATGCTCGCGGCGAAGGCGTCCCGGCCAGGTCCAAAGATCTGATCGTAGTACTTCGATGCCAGCTCCTTCGAGTCGACTGGCGGCATCGTATACGTGTAATTCTGGTTAACCTGCTGGCCGTCGAGGATCATCTTCGTGACTGCGAGGCCCTCGGCGAGCTCGACGATCCCGTTCTGGAGACTCGTGGCCGTTAGCCAGCCGTCCATCACGCCCTGAAGGCCGTCCTGGATTCCGTCGATTCCGACGATCGGGACGTTGATGTTCGCTTCCTGGAGAGCCCGGTGCGCACCGATCGCCATGTCGTCGTTTTCGGAAACAACGCCATTGATCTTCGATCCGAAGGCAGAGATCCAGTTCTTCATCGCGTTGTAGGCTTTGTTCCGGTCCCACTCGGCCGTCTGCATCGAGAGGACCTTGATCCCTGGATTCTGATCAAGGATCTTCTTGATCCCAGCCGTGCGATTGAGCTCCGGCGAGGACCCGAGCGGGCCCTGGAGGACGACGACATTGCCCTGGCCGTTGAGCGCCTTTGCCATCTGTGACATTTCCTGCGACCCTGCTGCGACGTCATCGGGCAGGACGTTCGAGGTCAGGAGGCTGGCTGCTGGTCCGATGAGGCCGGTGTTCACAGCGATGACCGGGATCCCGGCGTCCTTCGCCTTCTGAACCTGCGGCCCGAGGGTCGAGGCGTTCACCGGAACGATGATGATCGCATCGACCTTCTTGTTAATGAACTGTTCGAA
Organism: Chloroflexota bacterium; assembly: GCA_021801545.1. Classification (GTDB taxonomy): domain Bacteria; phylum Chloroflexota; class Limnocylindria; order Limnocylindrales; family CSP1-4; genus JAKAHU01. The sequence continues at coordinate 3,453 of JAJYXX010000162.1, forward strand.
CTGCGACACCTGTGTATTGACGTCATCGTTGGCGCTGTTCCAATCGACGGTGATGTTGCGTGCTTTCGCGTAGTTGTCGATTCCAAGCTTGCCGAGTGTGATGAAGGACGACATGTTGTACACGGTGACGCCAACCGTGTACTGCTTGGCGGCCGGTGCCGAGCTTTCGGCGGGAGCAGCGGCTGTCGGAGCGGTCGGGGCGGTCGTCGGGGCTGCCCCACCGCAGGCATTCACGATGAGCGCAACGGCGGCGGCCGCTACCAGGTAGGTTGTCCTTATCTTGAACACGGAGCTTCCCTCCTCCAAGGTGTGAGACGTGTTGATGCGGAACGTTGGCTGAGCGGCGACAGTGATCTCGGACGCGCTGCCCTCCTCCCTGCCCGGGCTTTCTAGCTGCGGCGCCGATTGGCGTGAACGTCGACGAAGACCGCGACGACAATCAGGGCGCCCTTGACAATCTTCTGGACGTAGCTCGTGACGTTGAGGATGTCGAAGCCGTTGTTGAGCGTCTGGATGAGGAAGAGCCCGAGGGCGGTACCGCGCAAGGTCCCTCGGCCGCCCAGTAGACTCGCACCGCCCACCACCACGGCTGCGATCGAGTCGAGCTCATAGCCCGCCCCGGTCGTCGGGATACCGGCAGTCACGCGCGAGGCAAGAATCACACCTGCCAGCCCGGCCAGGGCGCCGCTGGCGGCGTACGCAGAAACGTAGATGACCGGCACACGGACACCTGCAATCCGCGACGCGGTGGGGTTGCCCCCGACGGCGTAGAGCCGCATCCCATACGCAGTCCGCGTCAGCAGGATCAGGAACGCGGCAAAGGCGATGACCATGATGATGATCGGGATCTGAACCCCGAAGACGCTGCCAGACGAGATCGCCAAGAAGTTCTCGGGGAGGCCGGAGATCGGGCTCCCGTTGCTGAATACGTAGGCGAGACCTGACGCGCTGGTCAGCATTCCGAGCGTCACGATGAAGGGCGGAACCCCCGCAACGGCCACGAGAAGCCCACTCACAAGGCCGGCGAAGAGTCCAACGCCCACCCCTGCAAGCACGGCCGGCAGCAACATGTCCGGGTTCCCCTGGACGACCAGCGAGGCGATCACACCGCTGAGGGCCACGAGGCTGCCGACTGAAAGGTCGATGCCGCCGCTCAAGACGACGAGCGTCTGACCTATCGCGAGAAGCGAGAGAGCCGAGGCTCCCTGGAGGATTGTCTGGGCGTTCGAGAGGGTGGCGAAGCGGTCGCTCAGGAGGGCGAATGCCACGATGATCGCGAGCAGGATGACGATCATGGCTCGGCGGCCGAGGGCACTGAGCAGCACGCGCCCGTACATGCCCATCGACCGGTACCTGCCAGCGCTGGCCCTTGTCACTGGGCGCGCGGCTCCGGCGTCCGACTGTGCCGCTGGAACCGTCCCCGTGCCGCGGGCCTCCTCTGGATCGTGCTCGCTCATTGCCTCGCCTCGTTCACCATGCCAGAGCGGTATCCACCATTCCGGTCGCGAAACGCAGGACCCGTTCCTGCGCCTCCGGGGAGCTCACCTCATCTGGCCCGAGCTCGCCCATCACCTCACCGCGGCGCATCACGAGCACCCGGTGGCTCAGCCCAAGAAGCTCCTCGAGGTCCGAGGAGACCAGCAGGACCGCCACGCCACGCCTGGCGAGGCCGGCGATGACCCGGTAGATCTCACTCCGGGCACCGATGTCGACGCCACGGGTGGGCTCGTCGAGCAGGAGCACGGAGACGTCGCGCGTGAGCCATTTCGCCAAGACGACCTTCTGCTGGTTGCCGCCGGAGAGCGTCTCAACGAGCTGGCTGAGACCGCGCGACTTCAGCTGTGTCATCTCGGCCGCTTCGCCAACGACCTTCTCCGCGAGGCGCCGCCGGAACCAGCCGAAGGGCCCGGTGAAGCGGCGGAGATTCGGAATGGCCCCGTTGTCCAGAACCGGGAGACTCAGGATGAGGCCCGCTCTCTTCCGGTCTTCGGGGACGAAGCACACGCCGAGGGCGATCGCAGCTGAGGGATCGCCCCGTGGCACGCGGCGCCCCCCGAGCTCCACCTGACCCACGCTGGGCCGAACCCCAAAGATCCCTTCAAGGAGCTCGCTTCGGCCGGCGCCCACGAGGCCTCCGAGCCCGACGATCTCGCCGGGTCGGACGGTCAGGTCTACCGCGGGTCGCGTCTCGACGCGGAGGTCGCGCACCTCGAGAACAGGCTGTGTATCCGAATCCACCAGGGCCTTGGCGGGGAAGAGTAACCCCAGGCTCCGACCGATCATTGCCCGGACGATGTCGGCCTCCGTGAGCTCCCGGACTGCGCGGTCAAGAACGAGCCTCCCATCCCGCAGCACCACCACGCGGTCGCCGATCCCCTCGATCTCCGCCATCCGGTGCGTCGTGTAGACCACGGCGACACCTTGAGCCTTGAGCTTGGAGATGACGCCGAACAGGACTTCCACCTCTCGCTCGGGGATCGCCGACGTGGGCTCGTCCAAGAGGAGGACTCGAGCTCCCGAGGTCGTCGTCTTCACGATCTCCACGAGTTGCATTGACGCGACCGAGAGGTAGCGCATCGGAACCCGTGGATCGATGTCGAGTTCGAACACCTCGAGCATCTCATGAGCGCGACGGACCATTTCGCCGTGATTGAGGAGGTGGGATCGCCCGCGGATCTCGCGTCCTAGAAACAGGTTCTCGTACACGGGCCTGTCGAGCACCGGTGCGAGCTCCTGCGGAACGATCCCGACGCCGAGTCCGCGGGTGTGCCGAGGGTCGAAGTGCGTCACGGTGTTGCCGAAGATCGACACCGAGCCGGCTTCAGGCCGCTCCTGGCCTGAGATGATCTTGAGCAGCGTGGACTTCCCGGCGCCGTTCTCGCCAGCCAGGATGTTCACGGTGCCGGGCTCGAAATCGAACGAGACGTCTTCGAGAACCCGGACACCCCCGAACGACTTCGCGAGTCCGGAGCAAGACAGCGCGGGAACCCGCGCGTCGGCCATTCGAGCTCCTCCTGACGTGACCGGATCGACATGTCGTCGGGGCGTCACACCCGTCCCGGATGGACAACCGGCCACCATGCATGGCGGAGTCTGGACGTACCGCGACCGGCTGTCAACATAATTGGTGGTGGATGTCTCAGAATCATATCGCGCCATGCGCCACCTCCACCTGAGGTCCACCGGGGACATCCGCGCACGATATTTGCCGGGCTTGGGCTTCCCGGGCTGCATGGAGCCGGATCTGTCAGACCAAGCGAAGGACTTGACGGTCGCGAGTTCGCAGTCTTAGTGTTATCGATATCAACCTCGTATCTTGAGCAGTTCGTCCCATCGCGTGATCTGGAGGGTGGCGTGAGCGAGCAGGAGCCGAATCACCGCGACACGATCGCCGTCGGCAGCGACGACGCGGGCTATCCACTTCGGATCCTGATCGAGCAGCACCTTCACGAGCTCGGGTACGACGTCGACGTCTACGGGCCCACCCAGGAAGGCGACATCGTCGACTACCCCGACGTGGCGGTCGATGTCGCCAGGCGCATCGCCGCTGGCCGATACGGCCGGGCGATCCTCGTCTGCGGTACCGGAATCGGTATGGCAATTGCAGCCAACAAGGTGCCGGGTGTGCGGGCCGCGCAGGCGGCCGACACCTACAGCGCGGAGCGCGCGCGCAAGTCGAACAACGCCCAGGTTCTCGCGCTCGGGGCGCGCACGCTGGGGGCCGAGCACGCGATGACGATCGTCGACCACTGGCTGAAGTCGGAGTTCGAGAGCGGACGCTCGGCACCCAAGGTGGCCAAGCTCGAAGCCCTCGATCGACAGGCCAACACTGATCGTTGACCTCCACCGCTCGCCACGGCCCCAGGGAGACCGGCATGCGCAGCACGATCGCCATCCTCGGCGCAGGGGCGATGGGCAGCGCGTTCGCGACGCCGGCGAGCTGTCATGGCTACGACGTCCGCCTGTGGGGTACCCATCTCGACACGGCCATCGTCGCGCTCCTCCGGGAGGGCCGGGTGCACCCGCGAACCGAGGAGCACATCCCCGGAAACATCTGCGTCTTCGGGCACGAGCAGCTCGCGGACGCGCTTGCGGGGGCGGACCTCGTCGCGTGCGCGATCGCGAGCGAGGGCGTCCAGGCGGTGATCGGCGCTGCCGCACCGCTCCTCCGAGCGCCTCGAGCGATCCTCCTCATGAGCAAGGGCTTTGCGTTCGATCCTGAGGGTCGCGTCGAGCTCCTTACCGACACCGTCACTCGCCTTCTCGGCGCGCAGGGCGTTACCTCCCCCGTCGTCGCGGTCGGAGGACCCTGCAAAGCGAACGAGGTCGCGGCGGCGCGGCCCACGGCAACCGTGTACGCGGCAGCCGATCTGGACCTTGCCGTTCGTCTCGCGGACGAGCTTTCGACCGAGGATTACCGGATTGAGGCGGACGACGACCCGATCGGGCTCGAGATCGCAGCCGCGCTGAAGAACGTCTTCGCGATCGCGCTCGGGATCTGCGACGGCCTCGCCGACCGGAACCGTCAGCCGTGGCACGATCTCAAGGCAGCCGTGTTCGCGGAATCGGTGGCCGAGATCGCTCGCGTCATCGAGCTCGTCGGGGGTCGGCCGTCGACCGCTGTCGGACTCGCGGGGACCGGCGACCTGGAGGTGACCGGCCTTTCGGGGAGGAACCGGGTGTATGGAGAGCTCATCGGCCGGGGCGCGACGCCGCGGGACGCCTTCGAGCAGATGCGCTCGCAGGAGCTGACGGTGGAGGGTCACGCCGCTGCCGGATTCTCTCGCCAGCTCGTTGAGGAGCGAGGAGGCACCTCGTTCTGGGAACTCGTCCCGCTCCTCGAGCTCCTAACCCGCAGCCTGGAAGTCGGACTATTCGGGGAGGCGGTCGAGCGCGCGCTCGCCGACGCGGTCCTGCCAGGTCCAAAGGGTGCCCGACCCGGGCACCTCGCGGCCGGGCCGAGGGGCCACCGCGAGCAGCCTGAGGACGCTTCACCTCCGGGTGCCTGACACGGCCGGTCAGCACCCCAACCAGGCGGAGAATGCGAACGCAATGGATACGCAGACGCGCGGCAACCCCCTCGTCATTGCTGTCGACGCGTCCACGACCGCGACGAAGGCCGTGGCCTTTGACCCTCGTGGTGCCACTGTCGCGGTTGGGCGAGCACCGCTCGACCGATCCTCGCCCCAGCCGGGCTGGCAGGAGCAGGACGCTGAGGCTTGGTGGCGGGCGACCACCACGGCGCTCCGGGACCTCGCCGCCTCCATCGACGTCGCGAACGTGCGAGCGCTCTGTATCACGCACCAGCGCGAAACGTTCGTGTGTCTCGACGAGGCGGGTGAGCCTCTTCGCCCGGCCATCCTCTGGCTCGACACGCGAGCGGCGGATCAGATTCGACGGCTTGGGACGGCGACGGTCCACGAGCGTTCGGGTAAGCCTCCCAGCACAACCCCCTCGTTGTACAAGATCGCCTGGCTCGCCGAGCACGAGCCCGAGGTGATGAGGCGCACCGCCACGGTGGCCGATGTCCACGCCTTCCTCGTGGAAAGGCTCACCGGAAGGCGAGTGACGAGCTGGGCGAGCGCGGATCCTCTCAGTGTCGTCGACATGCGCACCTTCTCGTACGCGCCCGACCTGCTCGCCCTCGCGGGTCTTCATGTCGATCAGCTCCCTGAGCTCGTCGCGCCCGGGGCGATCCTCGGACTCATGACTGCGGCGGCCGCGGGGGCAACCGGGCTCCCGGCAGGACTCCCGATCGTCGCGGGCGCGGGCGATGGGCAATGCGCGGGGATCGGGGCTGCGGTCACCCGCGCGAGCCTCGCGTACCTCAATCTCGGCACGGGCCTGACGCTCGGGACTCACGCCGATGAGTACCGCTGGAGCCGGGCATACCGGACGCTGTCGAGCCCGATACCCGGCCGCTGGATGCTCGAGGCGCTGCTGGCAAGTGGTGTGCTCTCGCTTGCGTGGTTCCGTGACCTCGTAGCGCGGGATCGAGAGCCGGGGGCGGAGGAGCGGCTTCAACGGCTGGCTGCCGACACCCCCCCGGGATCCGGAGGCCTCCTGTTCCTCCCCTACCTGACGAGCGCTGAGACGCCCTACTGGGACCCGCTGGCTCGCGGGGCCTGGGTCGGGCTCCGGGACGACCACGGCCTCGGCCACATGTATCGGGCGATCCTTGAAGGGATCGCCTATGAGCAGCGCCTCGTGCTCGACCTCATCGAGGAGTCGACCGGCGCACCAGTCGCCCTGCTACGAGCCATGGGAGGAGGGAGTCGGAACCGACTCTGGCTCCAGATCCTGGCCGACGTGCTCGGGCGTCCCATCGCGGTCGGGGATCAGGTCGAGACGACGGCGCTCGGGGCAGGCGTCCTTGCAGCGGCTGGGGTCTCGCTCGAAGGCGACGCCGATCTGATCACAACAGCCGAGCGGATGACCGGCGAGTGGCGACCGATGGAGCCTTCCGAGCACCGGGCGGCCGTCTACGAAGTCGGTTTCGAGGTCTACCGGCAGGTCTATCCGGCACTCGCGGGGCTCTTCCCACGGCTCAGCGGGCTCGCCACTGCAGACCTGCGGCCGCCGTTTCCTCCGGGCCGCAGCGACGCCAACCCCGACAAATAGGGAAGGCGTGAGGCGGGTTCGAGTAGTCCTGTGACGACGAGGAGCAGCCTCGACCTGGCCTGGCTGGCCAACACCGAATGGGCGCAGATTGCCTCGCTCTACGGATCGCTCATGCGGATGAGCCTGTCCCCCGTCGTGGAGCTCAACCTGGCCGTTGCCGTCGCGATGCGTGACGGGCCCGCAACCGGCCTGGCGATGATCGACGGGCTTGCCGCCGCCGGCACCTTGGACGGCTCTTCCACGCGGCGCGGGCCGACCTGCTCCGGAGGCTGGAGCGCTGGTCGGAGGCGTCGATGGCCTATCGACGAGCCTTGGAGCTCACCACCAACGGCCCCGAGCGAGTGTTCCTGACCGGCCGCCTGGACGGCGTGCAGGCGAGCATGGACCGGCCCGCGAACGCGCCTCGCTGACCACGCAACGCACTCCCAAGGGTGACGGCTTGCTTTCAATCCCCTTGCAGTCGGTCGCTGCGGTCCGACCGTCGGGGTCGCTTCCAACGGTCTGTTGAAACGGTGAACATGCGCTGATAACCGGGCCGACCCATCCTCTGATTGAATCAGTAACCACGAGGAGTGACGTCAGATGCTCAGATCGTTCGTCGGAGTGGGTCTTGCCTTGATCCTCGCTGCAACCGCGGTCGGCGCGGCAGGCGATACCAGGACGACGATCGGACGGACGATCGGGGACGCGGACGGCGACAATCTCCTCGAGTATCTCGCCGGCGACGGATACCTCGTGCGGACCGAGCTTGCTCCAGCGTCCGGCGATCGCGGCAAGCGGCGTGCCTCCACCCTTTTTTTCGCCCAGCTCACTGATACCCACGTCCTCGATGAGGAGTCGCCGCTGCGCGCCGAGTTCGTCGACCGCGTTGGGCCGCCGCTGACCAGCGCGTACCGGCCAAACGAAGGGCTCTCGCCGCAGGTCCTCGAGAGCATGGTGCGCCGGGTCCGTGGGCTGAAGAGTCCCGTCTCCGGCAAGCCGCTGGCCCTGGTCATGACCACCGGCGACAACTCGGACAACACCCAGCGCAACGAGGTGCGCTGGCTCATCGACGAGCTCGACGGGGGCCGGACGGTGAACCCGGATTCGGGGCGAGCCGGGACCTGCGGCCTGGCCGACGACGGGTCGCGCTACGACGGCGTGCGCGGCGGCGGTGAGTACTACGAGCCGGATGCGAGCGGCCCAGGTCCCGATGGCCCGGGCTATGCGCCGGACGAGGCCGAGAACCTGGCTCGCGCGGGGCGCGCCAGCCAGGTGCGCGACCACCCCGGGCTCTTCGAGGCGATGAACGAGCCGTACCGGGCGACCGGGCTCGGCATCCCGTGGTACGGGATCTTCGGCAACCACGACGGGCTGATCCAGGGCAACCAGGGCCGGAACGAGGCCTTCGAGGCGCTCGCCGTCGGTTGCATCAAGGTCACCGCGCTCACGCCGGGTGGCATGAGCGCGGTCGAGGAGATCATGGCGGGCGGGGTCAGTCAGGCCGAGATCGGTCGCTTGTGGACCGCCGTGTACGAGGACATGCTGACGGCGGCGGCCGATCCCGAGGGCGCGGGCGCCAACGTGACCGAGGTCGCCCCAGCCGATCCGGAGCGCCGGCCGCTCACCAAGGCCGAGTACATCGCCGAGCACTTCGACACAGTCGGGACGCCGGTCGGGCATGGCTTCGCCGCCCAGAACATCCTGGCCGGGATGGGCAACTACGCCTTCTCGCCACGCCCGGGTGTCCGCTTCATCGTGCTCGACTCGATCAACGAGACCGGCGGCGCGGACGGCAACCTCGACGACGCCCAGTTCCGCTGGCTCCACCAGGAGCTGCGCAACGCCGACCTGGGCCGGCAGCTGGCGGTCGTCTTCGCCCACCACTCGCTGCGGACCATGGTGCAGACGCCGGCCAGCGGCTTCGTGCCGGGCGACCAAGGCGGGGACGCCTCGCTGCTGGTCCACTTCGGCGGGGCCGACGAGGCGCAGCCCTGCGTCCTGGCCGATCCTGCCGCGCCCCCGACGCCCGATGAGACCGTTCGCTGCCTCCTCCTGCGCCACCCGAGCGCCATCGCCATGGTGGTCGGTCACGAGCACGAGAACCGCGTGGTCGCCTACGAGCGGCGCGATGCCGCCAGCGCCGTGGTCGGCGGATTCTGGGAGCTGACCACGGCGTCGCACATCGACTGGCCGCAGCAATCGCGCGTGATCGAGATCGTCGACAATCGCGACGGCACGCTGTCGCTGTTCGGCACGATCCTCGACCACTCGGCCCCACCCGTACCCGAGGGCAAGCGCCTCGACGCGGTAGGCCGGCTGGCGTCGATCGCGCGCGAGCTCAGCTTCAACGATCCCGATGCGCGCAACGGTGAGGACGGGACGGCCGATGCCCGCGGCGCGCCCGAGGATCGCAACGTGGAGCTCCTTCTGCGCCACCCGTTCGCCCCGTGATGGCCGCCTCCGGCTTCGGCGCCAAGGACCCGGCACATCCTGCCGCCCCGAGGGGGTTGCGGAGGGTCGCCCGCGGTTGGCAGGTGACGGCGTCGCTCGGGCTGGCGGCCATCATCGCCGGCGCCCTGTCTCTGCCGGCCGGCGGCGCCGAGCCTACCGGCCTGACCGCCTTCGTGGGCGCCATGCACGAGCACAGCGGTTACTCCGACGGGTGGCCCGAGACGCGCCCGGCGGACTACTACGCCGCGGGACGCGCAGCGGGCCTCGACTTCCTCGCTGGCAGCGAGCACTCCGACTCGCTGGCCGCCCCGGTCACCCTGAGCGAGGGGTGCTTCGACGCCGCGACCGCCTGCATCGGCGATCGCTCGGAGCCGACCGACGGGCTGCGCAAGTGGGACGCCGCCGGTGAGCAGGTGCAGGCCGCCAGCGACGGGGCCTTCACCGGCCTGCGCGGCTTCGAGTGGACATCGGATCGTTTCAATCACATCAACGTCTACCTTTCCGATCGGTACGTCAGCGCCAAGACCGATGGCGGCTACGCCACACTCGACGCGTTCTGGACGTGGTTCACGACACCCGCCGCGCTCGGTGGCGGCGGCGACGGCCTGGCCACCTTCAACCACCCGGGCGACAAGCGGCTCATCGACGACGATCCGGCGCGCGACTGGAACGACTTCGCTTACATGGCCGCCGCCGATCCGCGCATGGTGGGGATCGAGGTCTTCAATGGAACCCGCGAGTACGGCAGTGCCGGTCCCACCGAGGGGTACTACGCCCGTGCCCTTGACCGGGGCTGGCACGTGGGCGCCATCGGCGCCGAGGACTCGCACGGCGAGCCCGACGTCGGCTGGGCGCGCACCGACTGGCCGAAGACGGTGATCCTGGCCGCCGACCGCTCCGCGCCGGTCCTCCGCGCAGCGCTGCTGGCGCGTCGCTTCTACGCCGTCGCGGCGGCCGACCTGCGCCTGCAGTACTCGCTGGACGGGGCGCCGATGGGGGCCCGCCTCGTGCGCGCCGCTGGCGCGCCGTTGGCGGTCCGCGCGGCTGTCAGCCGGCCGGGCCTGACGCTCGAGCTGGTGACCAGCGGCGGGCTGGTCGTCGCCAACGGGACCGGCGCCCTGGCGGTGGAACTGGCCGCCGACACCGCCCAGCGCTACTACTTCGTGCGCGCCCGCTCGGGTGAGGGCATCGTGGCCTATTCGAGCCCGATCTGGATCGAGTCCAGCCCGGACGCGCCGAGCGGCGAGTGGCTGGCCGGCGATCTCCATGTCCACACTTGCTACAGCCACGACGGCTACTGCCCGCCAGACGACGACAACACCGGCCCCGAAGACGCCTACGCTCTCTCGGGCAGCGTCGACGAGCGCTTCTGGGAGGCGTCGCAGCGCGGGCTCGACTACCTGGCCATCACCGACCACAACGACACCCGCTCGGTGAGCGATCCCGGCTTCGGGTCACACGGCGTGATCGGCCTGCCCGGCTATGAGAACTCGCTGCAGGGCCACGCCCAGATGCTGGGGGCGACCGCGCGCTACGACAACGGCGACGCCTCGCCGGCGGCGGTCGCAGCGCTGGCGGAGCGGTTGCGCGCCGACGGCGGCGTCTTCCAGATCAACCACCCGACTGAGGACGCCGCCCGCCCCATCGCCTCCTGCGACGAGGCCGACGCGCTCGACCAGGATTGGCGTTATGGCTACACCGTCCGGCCGGACACGATCGAGGTCTGGAACATCTCGCACCTGCTCCAGCCGCCGATCGCCAGCTCGAACGCCGACGCGATCCGTTACTGGGAGTGCTGGCTGGAGCGCGGCGCGCGGGTGGCCGCCACCGGCGGCAGCGACTCGCACTGGCTGGCGACCGGCCCGATCCAGGGGCCGGGCCATCCCACCACATGGCTCTTCGCCGCCGAGCGCAGCGCCCGCGGCCTGCTGGCCGCGCTGCGCGACGGCCGCAGCTCGATCTCGCTGCTGCCGCCCTCGGCCGGCGGCGCGCGCCTCCACCTCGAGGGCGATGCCGACGGCGACGGTCGGTACGAGGCGCTCGTCGGCGACAGCGTGCCGCCCGGCAGTGCCATGCGGGTGCGGGCCGAGGGGCTCGTCGAGCCGGCGCAGGTCGAGGTGCGTGCGAACGGCAGCGCGCTCCTCTCCGGCGAGTGGCTGCTGCCCGGCCGCGAGCTGCGGTTCCGTGCTCCGGCCGACCCCGGCCGGGTACGTGCCACCCTCTCCCTGCCGGACGGCTCGGCGCTGCGGCGGGCGCTCTGCGACCCGGTCCTTGGTGGCGACACGACCTACTGTCGCGATCCGCTACTGGTAGTGGCACTCACCTCACCGGTCTATATCGAGCATCGGCCTCGCATCGAGCTGACCGCACCGGCCGCCGGGCAGCACACCGATCCGGTCGAGGTCGAGGCGCGGCTCACCACCGAGGCGGGTAGCGCGCTCGCGGGGCGGCGCGTGGAGATCGCCGGGCCTGGCGTGACCACCGTCGCCGTCACTGATGCGGACGGCCTGGTGCGCGTCACCCTGGCCGTCGACGCCGACCCGGGCGCCGCCGAGATCGCGGCCACCTATGCCGGCGAGCCCGGCTACCGGTCGGCGCGGGCGACCGCTCCCCTCCGGGTGCTCGCCGAGGGGACGGCCCTCAACTATGTCGGCGACCTCGATCTGCGCGGGTCGGAGATCAGGCTCGCGGCACGGCTGACCGAGGATGACGGGCCACCGCTCGCCGGGCGCATCGTCGTCTTCGAGCTGGCCGGGCGCAGCGCGACCGCCACCACCGACGCCGACGGGCTGGCGAGCCTCAACCTTCGGTTGGAGCCTGGCGATCGGCCCGAGGAGCTGGTGACGGTGTGCTTCACCGGCGAGGCCCGCTTCTCCGACTCGGACACGACGGTCATCGTCCGCGTCCGCCCCTCCTGACAGAGCGCTCCGTGCACCGGGTTTACGAACTCGATCGGCCGACGTGTTGTGGCACGAAGGTCACAGTTCGAGATGTTACGTGCAGCCCCAAATCGTTACGCCGAGATCCTTGGCGTCTCTCCCTGTCTGCGCACCGTGTGGACAACCCGGAGAGAGTTCGACGGCCAGCTCGAGATCCACTCGTTTGGCAGGACCTCCGTGACGTACGTCCGGAAGTCGTAGGCAGAGTAGCGACCAAGCACCTGGCAGGTGCCCTGCGGATCGCCATTGCTCGTCCAGATCTTCAGGATGTCGATCGTGTTCGGCGGCTCGAAGGCGTTCGTCCAGTTCGTCTTGGCAACGGCCGATGTCGTCCCGACCACCGCGGAAAGAACGGTTGCGACGATGACGTACAGCCGAACTCTCAGGAGCGAGGGGCGACGACGGCCGGTCACGGGAGCACCTCGTTCGAGGCGATTGACAGCGTGTACGTCGGCTGAACGGGCGGATTGCCCGATAGCCCCAGCCAGACAAGGTGATGTGTGCCAGGCAGGAAGACAGGCTCAACGGCACCGGGGCCGATACCGACGGAGGCACCATCGGAGAGACGCATAATCCGGAGCGAGTAGTAGGCAGCGCTGCCGGCGGCTTCGACCGAGCGATCGCAGGTGTGGAAGGCGGCGAACGCGCCGGCGTCTGAAACGCTCGGCGCCCCGCACGGGTCGCCGAGCTCAAGGGTCGTGACCATCCCGTTGCTGCCGACGACATAGGCAGTGCGGATCGGCAGGATCTCCGAGACCAGAACAAGCGCCTGGCTGCTTCGCGAGACGAGCCTCCACGCCAACGGGAACGCATAGTCCGGCTGCCTCGCAACGACATCGCGTACCCTCCCGTCTGTCCAGACGAGGTTGCCCGCTTCATCGGCGCCGACCGCCGCGCGCCCGTCCGGGAAGTAGACGACGTCGCTGAGGCCGGCGGCGCCGGCGAGCGATGGCACGTCGGCTCTCCCGGCAACCCGGGGTCCGCTCGGCGTATTGAAAACGAATCCGCCTTCCGACAAGGCCGTCAATGGTGTATCGCTCAGCGCCGTGAACTGGATCGGTGCATCACCCACCAGCGAGGCGATGGTGCCACGGGCACCGTTCTCGAAGGCCACAGACCTCGAATCGGCCGACCATGCCGGCAACGCCAAGCGGTCCACCGCGTCATCCGGTCCGCGCGGCTCGTAGCCGGCGATCCCCAGGCGAATCGGGTCGCCGCCCATGAGCGGCACGGCATTCAGCTCCACCTGGTTCGCGGGCGCCAGCTGCGTCCAGACGAGCGCAAGACGTCCGTCGGGAGAGACCGAGAGGAGGTCGCCCAAGGGAAAAGACACCGATGTCGTAGGCCCAAGAGCGTCGATCGGCTCGGTCCGCGTGACGACCGGGTGGATCGGCGTGGTGCTCGTTGCCCCCGGGAGCGGACCTGGAGTGGCGGACGTGCCCGCCGACGGCTGCTCACCGACTGTCGTGCTCGTCGGCGGCTTGCCGATCAGCGTCCCCGTCCAACGAGTACCGACCACCATGGCGACGACGACAACAGCCGCTATCAGGAACGGACCGAAGTTGCCGCCGCGCCACCTCGGCGGACCCACGACTTCTGTCATCAGCCCCTCCCTCGGCCAGCGCCACACAAACAAGAAGATACGGTGCCTGCTCCGTGCAGCCGCCCGACGGCGTCAATACGGAGGGCGCGCGGCCAACGGCACCGGGCTTAATGTTGCACGTTCATTCTCCCCCCAGCTTCTCCCCGGACGTATCGACCGAGGCTCCCCAGCGTCGGCGGTTCGGGATCGGGCCAATCCCTGGTCCACGCACCGTACACCCCCCCAAAAAAAGGGACCATGTCAATATGTAATGCTGTTTATCACCTGCCCGCCTCGAGACGGAAAGCGGGCGCCGACGCTGCTTCGAGCGCGGCGCCGCCGCGTCAGGGTCTCGGCGCTACACTCACCCTCAATGGATCTCCGCGCCGTCGCGCCCCGTCCCTCGCCGGCCGAACGGGCCGCGGTGGACACCGTCCTGGGTCCGCCCGAGTCGGGCTGGGCGGGCGGGCGACGCGACTCGGCCACGGATGGCCACGCCGCCCGCGGCGGCCACGAGGCGCGATCCCGGCGCCACCTCCTGCTGCCTGCCCTTCATGCGGTCCAGGCACGGGTCGGCTGGATCAGCGAGCCGGCGCTCGGGTACATCTGCCGGCGCCTGACGATCCCCCCGGCCGAGGCGTACGGGGTGGCGACGTTCTACTCGCTCTTCTCGACGGCGCCGCAGCCGCCGGCGGTCGCCCACATCTGCGACGACATCGCCTGTCGGGTCGCCAGCGCCGAGGCCGTCTGCGCCGACCTCGAGCGGGCGCTCGGACCGGCCAGAACCGCGAGCCCGGACGGGCGCACGACCTGGCTGCGCAGCCCCTGTCTCGGGCAGTGCGATCGGGCACCGGCGGCGCTCCTGACCGTCGCCGGCGAACGGCCGGTCAGCGCGGCGATCGCCCCGGCCGATGCGGCCGGGATCCTCCGCCAACTCGAGCATGCCGCCACGGGCATGGCCCCGGGCACCCCGACCAGCGCCCCGATCGGACCGTCGGTCCCCCAGGCCGGCGCGCCGGGCCTCCGACTTCTCGCCCGCGTCGGCACGGTCGACCCGACGAGCGTCGACGCGTACCGGGCTGCCGGCGGCTACCGGGCGCTCGAGCGCGCGCTCGCGATCGGCCCGGACCGGACGATCGCCGAGGTGACCGCTGCCCGCCTCGTCGGCCGCGGCGGCGCCGCCTTCCCGACGGGCCGGAAGTGGGCTGCCGTCGCCGCCGCCCCGGCTCGCCCGCACTACGTCGTCTGCAACGCCGACGAATCGGAGCCCGGCACGTTCAAGGACCGGATCCTCATGGAGGAGGATCCATTCGCCGTCGTCGAGGCGATGACGATCGAGGCGTTCGCAACCGGTGCCGAGCGCGGCTTCCTCTACCTGCGCGCCGAGTACCCGCTCGCGGCCGAGCGCCTGACGAACGCCCTCGCCCGGACGCGCGGGGCCGGCCTCCTCGGGCCGGACATCCTCGGCTCCGGCTTCGCCTTCGAGATCGAGCTCCGACGCGGCGCCGGCGCCTACGTGTGCGGCGAGGAGACGGCGCTCTTCAACTCGATCGAGGGCAAGCGCGGCGAACCACGCAACAAGCCGCCCTTCCCGGTCGAGCGCGGCCTGTTCGGCCGGCCGACGGCGATCAACAACGTCGAGACGCTCGCCAACGTCCTGCCGATCCTGGCCGATGGCGCCGCCGCCTACGCCGCGACCGGCACGGACGGCTCGACCGGCACCAAGCTCTTCTGCCTCTCCGGCAACGTCGCTCGGCCCGGCCTCTACGAGGTCCCATTCGGTACGACCCTTGGGGAGCTCCTCGACCTGGCCGGTGGCGTGCGCGACGGTCGCCACATCCAGGCGATCCTCCTCGGCGGGGCGGCGGGCACCTTCGTCGGCTCGGACCGGCTCGACACCCCGCTCACGTTCGAGGGGACGCGGGCGATCGGCGCGAGCCTCGGCTCGGGCGTCGTCATGGTCTTCGATGACGCGACCGACCTGCTCGACATCCTCCGCCGGATCGCCGCGTTCTTCCGCGACGAGTCCTGCGGCCAGTGCGTGCCGTGCCGGGTGGGCACGGTCCGCCAGGAGGAGCTGCTCCACCGGCTCGCAAACGGCCATCCGCGCGGCACGGCGGCCGACGAGCTTGCCCTCCTCGGGGAGATCGGCCGGGCGATGCGCGACGCGTCGATCTGCGGCCTTGGCCAGACTGCCTCGTCGGCGATCGAGAGCGCCCTCCGACAGCCCGGGCTGGTGCGCCTGTGACGCTCGACCCGATCTTCACCACCCCACTTGCCCGACCGAGCCGGGTCCCGACCGCGCCCTCCCGGCCAGAGCCGGCCCCGGTCGAGCTCTCGATCGACGGACGCGCCGCCACCGTCCCGACCGGCTCGACGATCCTGGAAGCCTGCCGGGCGCAGGGGATCGACACCCCCACCCTCTGTTTCCTCGAGAACCTGACGCCGGTGAACGTCTGCCGGATCTGCGTCGTCGAGGTGACCGGCTCGCGCGTCCTCGTCCCGGCCTGCTCGCGCACGGTCGAACCGGGGATGGAGATCCAGACCGATTCCGATCGCGTCCGTCACAGCCGGAAGATGGTCCTCGAGTTCCTGGGCTCGTCGGTCGACCTCTCGCTCGCGCCTGATGTCGCCCGGTACATGGAGCGCTACGGAGCCGACCCAGCACGGTACGGGCCCGTCGCCGAGACCGTCGCGCAGCCGGTGAAGATCGACAACGAGCTCTACGTCCGCGACTACTCGCGCTGCATCCTCTGCTACAAGTGCGTCGAAGCCTGCGGGGTCGACGCCCAGAACACGTTCGCGATCGCCGTCGCCGGGCGCGGCTTCGATGCCCGGATCTCGACCGAGGCGAACGTCCCGCTCCCCGCCTCGGCCTGCGTCTACTGCGGCAACTGCATCGGCGTCTGCCCGACCGGGGCACTCATGTTCCGTTCCGAATTCGAAATGCGCCGGGCCGGCACGTGGGATGAAGCCGCCCAGACGCAAACCGACACGATCTGCCCGTACTGCGGCGTCGGCTGCACCCTGACCCTCCACGTGCAGGACAACGAGATCGTCACGGTGACCTCGCCGCTCGATCAGCAGATCACCGAGGGCCACCTCTGCATCAAGGGTCGCTTCGGCTTCCGGTTCGTCCAGAACCGAGCCGAGGGCGAATAAGCCGCAGCGAACCCGCAAGGCCCATCATCGGCATCGACCCCGTGGGTCTACATCACATCTCCCCGAGTTGTATCATGCTGCGCGTGGAGCGCACGCAGATCTCCCTCGATCCCGAACAGGCCGATCGTCTTCGCCGCCTCGCCCGTGAGCGCGGAACGTCGATGGCCGCCCTGATCCGGGAGGCCGTCGAGGCGGTCTTCCCGGCCGACGCGACGGACTCCCTGGACGCACGCTGGCAGCGCGCGCTGGCCAGCATCGGCGGGTTCCATTCGGGCCTGACGGACGCGTCAGAGCGGCACGACGATTACTTCGCCGAGGCGATCGAGGCGAGCCACGGGTGACGGCGTTCGTCGACACGTCCGCCCTCTACGCCCTGATCGCCGAGGACGATCGACACTACGCCGCGGCGGCCCGGGCGTTTGGCGAGCTCGGCCAGCGACGCGAGCGCCTGGTCACCCATGACGACGCGGTCCTCGAGGCCACAGCCATCCTCCAGCACCGGATCGGGATCCCGGCGGTCCGTCGCCTCGATGGCATCCTCGCGCCGATCGAGATCGAGTGGGTGGACGCCGAGCTTGCCGGCCGCGCCCGGTCGGCTCTCCTGGCGGCCGATCGCTGTTCGCTCTCGCTCGTCGACTGGACGAGCTTCCTCTTCATGCGCGACCGCGCGATCACGGCCGCCTTCACGTTCGATCCCGACTTCGCCGACCAGGGGTTCGACACGATCCCGGCCTGACCCCGGCAGGTCAGCGATCAGGCGAGGTCGATCCGCTCGGGGTGGGCGTAGACGTTGAAGTCCTCGCCCCGGAGGAAACCGACGAGCGTCTGTCCGAGCCGATCAGCCGCCTCGACGGCGAGGTCCGAGGGCGCCGAGATCGCACAGACGATGGGGATGCCGGCCACGGCCGCCTTCTGGACGATCTCGAAGCTCGCCCGACCGCTGACGAGCAGGATCCGGCCGTGGAGCGGCATCCGCCCGGCGAGCACCTGCTCGCCGACGAGCTTGTCGAGCGCGTTGTGGCGCCCCACGTCCTCGCGGAGCGAGAGGAGCCTGCCGGCCGGGTCGAAGAGGCCGGCCGCGTGGACGCCGCCGGTATGGTCGAACACCGGCTGGGCGGCCCGGAGCGTGACCGGCAGATCGAGGAGCACGGCGCGCCCGACGACCGGACCGGGCGGCAGCGGGGCGCAGCGGACCTCGATCTCGTCGAGCGTCGCCTTGCCGCAGATGCCGCACGAGGCGGTCGCCACGAAGTGGCGCCCGGCGGCGAGCGAGGGGTCGAGCGCCCGCCTCAAGTGGACGAGCACGATGTCGTCGGGCTGGGCGGCCTCAGCCGGGTCGGCGAACTCGACCCCGCTGACGTCGTCCGTCCCGATCAGGCCCTCGGTCCACAGGAAGCCGACCGCGAGCTCGGCCTCGAAGCCGGGCGTGCGCATCGTGACCGCCACGCTCACCGGATCCTGACCGGGGCCGGCCGCCCGGATCTCCATCGGCTCCTCGCCGACGAGGTGGTCCTCGCGAACGGTCGCGGCCGAGCCGCGGACGGCCACGATCCTCGTCACCGTCGCGTGGCGGACCGGCTGACCCGGGAGCGTCGGATCGGCGGTCATCGGCCGAGGAAGACGGCCTCGCCGACCGGCCGCAGGCAGTGGGTCATGCTCATCGCCTGGGCGTACCCGCCCACGCCGAGGAGAGCGACGATCTCGCCTTCGCGTACCGGTGGCATCGGGTAGTCCTCGGCGAACACGTCTCCTGCTTCGTTGATGTGGCCGGCGACGGTCACGATCTCCGTCCGCGGCGCGTCGGGCGCCCGGCAGACGACGACCTCCTGGGCGTACTTGTAGACGAAGTACCCGCAGTTGACGTTCCAGCCGAGGTCGAGCCCGACGAACGTCGTGCCGCCACGCTCCTCGACGACCACGACCTCGCCGAGCAGGACCGCGGTGTCCTTGGCGATGTAGTCGCCCGGCTCGCAACCGACGACGACCCCGAGCGGGCCGAGATGGCGGGCCAGGACGGCCGCGTAGGCGT